>JAFQPL010000059.1 GCA_017411785.1 Clostridia bacterium | reverse complement strand
GTTACACTATCGGGAATTACAAGATTTGTAAGAATCTCATATTCGTTCGTTCCCGATTTCTTAATATAAAGCTTCTTTGCGTAATATACGGGATTTGCAGCATAACTACCAAAGTTTATATTACACCACGAGGCTATATCTCCGTCATAATATACGCTCGTGAGGCTGTCGCAATTTTCGAACGCATCTTTGCCTATGCTCGTTACGCTGTTGCCTATCGTTACACTCGTGAGGCGGGAGCAATCATAGAACGCAGAAGAGCCGATGCTCGTGACGCTGTTCGGTATCGTTACGCTCGTGAGGCCGGAGCAATCATAGAACGCACAATCGCCTATGCTCGTAACGCTGTTGCCTATTGTTACGCTCGTGAGGCTGGAGCAATACCTGAACGCCCAATTGCCTATGCTCGTGACGCCGTTCGGTATCGTTACGCTCGTAAGGTTGCAATCATAGAACGCAGATTTGCCTATGCTCGTGACGCTGTTCGGTATCCTTACGCTCGTGAGGCTGAAGCAACAATAGAACGCCTCTTCGCCTATGCTCGTTACGCTGTTTGGTATCGTTATGCTCATGAGGTTGTCGCAACCATAGAACGCATCTTCGCCTATGCTCGTTACCTTAACACCGCCGATATATTCGGGAATGACCACAGTACTATCGGTACCAACGTAATCTGTAATAGTAATACTCTCGGTGCCGGAATAGCTAAAATCAGTCGGCTTATTTTCCTCGGTCCAATAAGCATATACGGTTATATCATTTGCAGGAATTGTGGTTATTGCCGTTGAAAGCGCAACGTCGGTGTACCAACTGCCGAAGGTATAGCCCGTTCGAGTTGCCTGCGGCAAGGTCTGCTGATATCTCAACGTCTGCGCTTCCATTGCCACTCCGCCGTTCGCAACGAACGTAACTATATATCCTCGTATATAATAGTATTTTACAACCCTACTGCCGTCAGCCGAGAGCGTTACGGTTTGCTTCTCGGGCGCAAAAAATCCAAAATAGGTTTTAGTGTTGGGAGTTACCTCGCTATCGCTTGTACCGAATAAATTATCGGTATCCCTTAATTCATAGCTGCCGTCGGTCTTTTCCGTATAATGCTCTACCCTATAGGGCGTATCATTGTTAGCCGTCCATTTAGCGTAAACGGTTATATCTTTAGCCGGAACGGTAGTTATTGCACTTGAAAGCGCAACGTCGGTGTACCAACCGCCGAAGGTATAGCCCGTTCGAGTTGCCTGCGGCAGGGTCTGCTGATATCTCAAACTCTGCGTTTCCATTGCCACTCCGCCGTTCGTTACAAAGGTGACAGTATAATTATTAGTCGTCCAAATTGCAGAAGCTGTAATACTTTCTGTAATCGGCAAGGAAAGATCTATATCCCAGCCAACTAAGGCATATCCGACTTTTGTTACAGTCGGAATCCTTACGTTGCTACCTTCTTCAACGGTTTGATCAGCAACGCTTGTTCCGCCGTTGGTATTAAATCTGACCACGTACATCGGTTTACGGCGCAGGGTAACGGTATAAGTAGTATAATCATCGCCCTTACTTACGATAATATAAAATCTGTTATCGCCTTCCGCAAGAGGAACCTTTTTAGTTACAACAGACTGCATACCGTATTCATCAAGAGAAACGACGTAATTCAAATCTCCGCTGATAATAATCTCGGTTTTAAAATCAAAATCAACGGTTGCGTTAGAAAATACTCCACTTACGTTATTTCCGTCAAGGTTAAGCGTTCTAAATACGATCCCTTCATTTTCGGTGTTACCGCCGTTTTCGGTATTACCGCCGTTTTCGGTATTGCCGCCGTCTTCGGTGTTTCCACCGTTTTCGGTGTTGCCGCCGTCTTCGGTGTTACCGCCGTCTTCGGTATTACCACCGTCTTCGGTATTTCCGCCGTTTTCGGTATTGCCGCCGTCTTCGGTATTGCCGCCGTTTTCGGTGTTACCGCCGTCTTCGGTATTGCCGCCATCTTCGGTATTTCCGCCGTCTTCGGTATTTCCGCCGTTTTCGGTATTACCGCCGTCTTCGGTGTTGCCGCCGTTTTCGGTGTTTCCGCCGTCTTCGGTATTTCCGCCGTTTTCGGTGTTACCGCCGTTTTCGGTGTTGCCGCCGTCTTCGGTATTTCCGCCGTTTTCGGTGTTACCGCCATCTTCGGTGTTACCGCCATCTTCGGTATTTCCGCCGTCTTCGGTATTTCCGCCGTCTTCGGTATTACCGCCATTTTCGGTATTACCGCCGTTTTCGGTATTACCGCCGTTTTCGGTGTTACTTTCTTTTTCGTCGGATTCCTTTTCTTCCTCGGGTTCCTTTTCTTTCTCAGATTCCTTTTCTGTTTCGGACTCCTTTTCTGCTTCGGATTCCTCGGCTTCCGATTGCTCCTCTTTGGGCGCATCGGTTTCTTTTTCAACGCTGTCACACGCCGCAAGCGTGCCGAGAATCATAAGCAAAGCCAAGAGTAATGCTAAGATTTTTTTCATTCTGTCCTTCTCCTTAAAATTAAAAAAGTGCGTACAACCAAAGTCATACGCACTAAAAACGCATAGCTCCGATTGCTACCACACAAATTGAATTCGTTTGTTACATCAAAGAGAAAGCGTACGAAAACAAGAGCATACGTTTTTACTAAAGTAAAAAAGTACACTTCCCCCAATACGTAAGATCTATTCAATTTGTGTGGTACTCTTATTATAGCACTGTTTTTTAGTTTTGTAAATAATAAAAACAAAAAAACGCCTGAAATTCAAGCGTTTTCTTTGTTTTTTATATAAATTTCACTATCTCGCTTATTTCTTTTCTTTGCGGCTTTTCGGGTGTTGACTTTCTTTTTCCTACCGCTATTACCGCCATAATCGCCTCGTCCTCGGGTATATTAAAGACAGCCTTTAGCTCATTTTCATCGCGGAGTCCCATTATAAGCGTATCGTAGCCAAGCTCACGCGCCTTGAGCAAAAGATTTTCGTTCTGGAGTCCCAGATCGTAGGCTCCCCACGCGTCTGCGTTTGCGTCGGTAGGCTGACCGCTTGCGTTATGACCCGAAATTTTTGTTTTAAAGCTCGTTACTATATAAGCCGCTACGTTCTGCGTTCTTTCCGCGTTAAAGTCGGGAAGCGCGCGTCTTACTCTCTCTATGCCCTCCTTGCTCAAGGCAACGTAATATCTTCCCGTCTCGGAATTTTTCCACGACGGCGCCTGCTGAGCCGCATATATCATTTTTTCTACGTCCTCTTTACTTATCCCTACGCCCGACTCATAATCTCTTATGCTTCTGCGCTCCTCCAAAAGTTTAGAAAACTCCATTACAGACCAAGCTCCTTACTCTCTTTTTTTATTCTCTTTTTCATTTTTCTGAGGTCACCAAGCATCTTAAAGGTATCCTTTACCACATTTACCGTTGACTCTCTGTGATTTACTATCTTCACGGGCATCTCGATAATTTTATAACCGAATTTCTGCGCCCAGAGTATACTCTCAAAGTCAAACGCGAATCCGTCAACCTTGCATCTTTCAAAAATTCTTTTAACCGCCTCGCCCTTATACGCCTTGCATCCGCACTGCGAATCGGAAAGCTTAAAGCCTCCCGCTGTGCAAAGCACCTTGATATAGACCTTTGACATAAGCTTACGGAGCGCGGTATAGCCCTCATAACCGTCCTTGGAAAGATTTCTTGAGCCTATGAGCATATTTGCATCGGAACTGCTTAACATATCGTAAGCACGTCTTATGACATCTGTGCCGTAAGCGAGATCAGCGTCGGTAAACATAACCACGTCTCCCTTTGCCTCAAGCATTCCCGTTCTTATCGCGCATCCCTTGCCGTGATTTTTCTCATATCCCACGACTCTTACGCAAGGCAAGTCAAGCTTTTTAACTATATCCCCGCAGCCGTCCGTTGAGCCATCGTCGGAAAAGAGTATCTCATAGCTATCAAAGCTTTTTTGCATATAATCGCTGATCGTTTTTGCGGTATCCGCGATTATTAAGCTTTCGTTGTACATTGGTATTATCAGCGTTATCATTGGATTGTCCATTTTTTCACCCGTATTTTAATTCTTTCTGTAAACCGAAAAATTTATATCTATATTTGTTTTTAGCTCTTCAAGCTTATCAAGCTTTCCCGCGTCCTTTTGCGAGGTTCGCCAATAGTAAGGCGTCATTGCGAAAAGCGATCTTATTTTAGCGTTATCTGTAAGCGTGATATCATATTCAAGCCTTTCCTCGCAAAGAAGCTCAAGCTCCCGCGGAAGATCGTTTCTTACGTCGTTTTCCTGCGTTTCCTCGTATATCGCCGACTTGAGCCCCATCAGATGACTCTTTCCCGCCCAAGCGACTACAAGAACCCCGCCCTTCACAAGCACTCTGGAAAATTCCGCTTCAACGCAGGGCGCAAATATATTTATCACCGCATCGGCGCAAGCGTCAAATATCGGAAGCGAATAGATGCTCGCAACACCGTATACTCCGTTTTTAATTGAATCACGCCTTGCTCTTTTTGCGGCAGCCTCAACAGCCGACTTTGAAATATCAAATCCAAGCGTAAAAAATCCGTTTTTTGCCGCCTGAACTGTGTAATATCCCTCACCGCAGCCCGCATCTACCACTCGCTCTCCGCCGTTGCCGTAGAGAGTTAAAAGCTCGAGTATTTTATCCGAGATAGGCTTATAGTATCCCGCATCCAAAAACGCACTTCTCGCTCTTACGGCTTCCTTTGTATCTCCGCCGCCGCACTGCTTCGGAGAGCTTAAATTAACATAACCCGACGATGAAAGATCATACGCATGCTTTTTTTGCCCGTTACAGTAAAGTGTTTTTTGATCTTCAAGCATCAATACACCGTCACAGATCGGGCATTTTAAATTTGCTTTGTAAAAAATATCTGTCAAAACAATTCCTCGAAATCAATAATTTAAAATCTCAACGTTATATTCGTTTGGATCAGCAAGCTCAAGCTCAAACCAAAACGTTGAACCGCTTCCAACCTCGCTCGTTACTCCGTAGCTTGCGCCGTGCGCCTCGAGAATTCCCTTAACTATCGAAAGTCCGAGTCCCGAGCCAACCTGCGCGCGACGGTGCACTTTATCTATTTTATAATATCTGTCCCAGATATACGGTATATTCTCCTCAGAAATTCCGTCACCCGTATCTGTTATACTTATACGCACTCTTCCGTCACCTACAAATTGCTCGACTCTTACGTATTTATCGTCACCCGTATAATTTACCGCGTTATTGATGAAGTTATAAATTACCTGCAATATCATATCACTGTCAGCAAAAACAAAAGCATCCTTTTCATATAAAAATTCAATTTTATATTTTTCCTGAACGATAAGCTTTTCATATCTCTCAAGCACGGTTTTTATAGCATCGGTAATGCAATAAAGCGTTCTTTCGGGAACTCTTACGCCTGACTGTATCTTTGAGAGATCAAGCATACTGTTGACCAAATCCGAAAGACGGGTTGCCTCATCAATAATTATTTGAAAATTTTCAGGAGTATTCTCATCGGGAATATCACGCATAAGCTCGCTATAGCCTCTTATCATTGTGAGGGGCGTTCTTAAATCGTGAGAGACGTTTGAAACAAGCTCCCTTTGAAGAGCATCATTTTTGGACAACTCATTTGCGGCATAATTCAATGTATCGGAAAGCTCACTTATTTCTCGATAATTATCTCCGCTGAATTCCACATCGTATTTTCCGTTAGCCAGGGATTTTGCCGCTTGATTTATTTTTACTATCGGCTTAGTTATAAATCTTGAAAGAACTATAGCAAGGGCTATTGAAAAAACAACAAGCAATAATCCGGTAAGAATAACCTGCATCTCAACGGTTTTTACAAGAACCTCCGTTGGAGCAAGCTTTGCGTGCTGAACCACAAGAATGTCATCGCCCTCTGTTCCTATTATATCAAGCCTTACTACATCAACATTTAAAGTTCTGGTTACTCGAGGCGTTGAATTTGGAGCACCTCTATTATCCTTGATAATGTTAAACTGATAATAACTATCAGGAGTAAAATGCTTTGAAGAGAAAACCCCGATATAATGTCCGTCATTACTTTTGGCATACTCATAAAGATCGTCAAACTCTCTTTGCAAAAAAACGAAGCGTGTATCTTGAAAGCCCTCGGAAAACAACAAAGGATTTTCTTCGGCAATCGTTCCGTTTTCTATTTTATAGATCCAGATATCGTCATAAGTACCCTCGGAGCGTTTCTTGATAGTTTCATTTATCTTTATATAGTCATTACCCTGCTCCTGTATTTCCTCCACCGTTTTATCAAGCTCTCTGTATTTTGCTCCTTGATAAAAATAATTAAGCATTTGCATCTGGAATATCCAGATAACAAAAGAAAAAGCAAGAATAAACACAAGTATTATGACAAGCATTTTCCATAATATGCCCATCCTTATCCGCTTACTTTTTTTATGCGGATCATATTTAATTCTCATAAATAGCTCTCCGCTTAATTTTATTTTCCCTCAAATCGATAGCCCACACCCCTGAGAGTCACTATCATATCCGAGTATCTACCGAGACTCTTTCTCAAAAGCTTTATGTGCGTATCAAGAGTACGAACGTCACCGTAAAAATCATACCCCCAAACATCACTGATAAACTTTTCCCTCGATATTGCAACATTACGGTTTTCAAGCATATAAAAGAAGAGATCATATTCCTTTGGAGACATATCTATCCGCTCGCCGTCAATATAAACTATGCGAGCCGTGATATCTGCCTGAAGCTTTCCGCCGTCAAGAGAAATAACTTTATTTTCTCTTTTTTCTTCTTTAACCGCTGCCCGAGAGCTTCTCTTCATAACCGCCTCTATCCTCAGCATCAGCTCCTTTGGAGAAAACGGCTTCACAACATAATCATCAATGCCAAGCTGAAATCCGTTTATCTTATCATACTCCTCACCCCTTGCGGAAAGCATAATAATTGGCGTTTGAGATATTTTTCTTATTTCCCTGCAAGCAGAGAAGCCGTCAAGCTCTGGCATCATTATATCCATAATAATTATATCAAAATTCGCACTTCTGCAAAAATGCACCGCTTCCATTCCGTCAGCCGCTTCGGTAACACTATGACCTTCAAACTCAGCATATTTTTTTATTATAGACCGTATTCTCATTTCATCGTCAACGACTAAGATATTGTACATAACATCCTCCTTAAAAAATAAGCGCTAAGGCATCTAAATGTACCGAAGCGCTTTGTTTTTCGGTGCATACAAAATCATTATACACCTTTTTTTTATTTTTTTCAACATTTATTTAACATTTTGATCATTAAAGCGGTCTATTGCTGAAGCGTTAGCATTATATTTAATTGTCTTCCCTCTCTGATTACAGAAATATTAACGGTATCACCTATTTTCAATGCTCCGATTGCCGCATAGTAATCAGCCGCGGTACTTACCGACTGTCCGTTTACGGATACTATTCTATCATACATTCTGAATTCGGAATTTTCGCTTGTAATATCGGTAACGTAAACGCCGAGAACGCGATTTGAGCTTCCGTAGGTAACCTTTATTCCCAAAGCAGGCTCAGTTATCATTACCCTGTTAAAAAATTCATAAGCAATATTTATTGGTATCGCAAAGCCGAGT
Organism: Clostridia bacterium; assembly: GCA_017411785.1. GTDB lineage: Bacteria > Bacillota > Clostridia > Oscillospirales > CAG-272 > HGM12713. The sequence goes on along the minus strand of JAFQPL010000059.1, from coordinate 25,742 downwards.
CCTTCAATTCCCGTATCGGAAGTCTTTGCATTAACGATGCCTATAAGATTTCCCATGCTGTCAAAAAGTCCGCCGCCTGAGTTGCCCGGATTTATAGCAGCATTGTGCTGTAAAAGGACCATTGAAATACCGTCAATTACCACGGTTCTGTCAAGCGCGCTTATAATTCCATCGGTAACTGTTCCTCCCAAAGAACCAAGCGGATTTCCTATTGCGATAACCTCCTGACCTACAGAAAGCTTTGTACTGTCCCCAATAGGCGCCGCAGTAAAGTTCTCTCCTGACGTCTTGGCTATTCTTAATACCGCAAGATCGGAATTTGCATCGCTTCCGAGAATTTGAGCAGAATACTCCTCACCGCTGGTAAGTCTTACAGTTATCTCTTTTGCGCCCTCTACAACGTGATTATTGGTTATAATATATCCCGCATCATTACTTTGTGTTATAATTACACCGCTTCCCGCTCCGCTTGTGACATATTGATGAAAAAAGCTATCATTCACAACACTTGAGGTGCTGATCTCGACTACACTGTTACCAATGCTTTGTACTACCTCCGGGATAGTTTTCGGAACGTAATCAACGTCGGTATTTTGCACGACCTCAATTTTAGGAGAGTTTTTTACAACCGTAAGCTCTTCCTTATCCATATTTACCGAACCGCTGTCGGAAGCTCCGATTTTTGATATTACAACCGATAATAAAGAAGCAAATATTACTACAACTACTGTTACGCAAATTATCGAAACTATAGCTATTGCGATTTTAGATGTGTTGTTTTTCTTTGGCGGAGGCGTTGATCCTCCGTCATTACCGGATGAAAAATTAGGTGTATAATAAGGCGGCGTATAGTATGAGGAATGTTGATTTCCGTCATAAAAATAAGACTGCTCATTCTTACTTTGAGTTTCCTTTGTATTTCCAAAATCATTATTATTTTCGAAGTTATTATTGTATCCGTTATTCTGTTCTTGCATAATATTATCTCCATTTCTTAAAAATTCGATAAATATCATATTATGTTTGTTTATATTATAAAGCCTTTTTGTGACGGTATAATGACGGTGTATGCATTTTTTTTTGAATTCGCTGTTATCCAAATTAATTTTATATTGATTTTTGCTTTTTCGTATGCTATACTATAATTATAATATATATTATTAATATAATATTACGGAGCAAGTATGATAAGATTTATATACGGCGATTTTACCTCCTCAAAAACCGAAGCAATATTAAATATGATACGTGAGGATACGCTCGGCGGAGTCCACACGTTTTTAATAGTACCCGATCAAGAAGCACTTTTGGCAGAGCGTCTTACGCTTTCTATGCTGCCAAGCTCTTCACAGCTCGAATTGGAGGTTCTCGGATTCTCCAGACTCTACAACCGTGTTTGCCGTGATTACGGAAATATATGCTATGCCTATCTTTCAAAGCCAATGAAATATCTTATTATGTGGAAAACCTTGCGTGAGCTTAATGGGGTGCTTGAAACGATCGGCGGTAACTCAAAAAAAGATGTTGCCAATGAGGAGCTTTTACTTTCCTCGATAAATGAATTAAAAATAAACGGTATTTCCGCCGATGCTCTTGATAAGTCAACAATAAAAATTGAAAAAAGCTCTCCTGAGCTTGCCGCAAAAATTCGTGATATCTCCGCAATATATTCCACGTTTGAATTGTTTACCAACGAAAAATACAGCGATTCTGCCGATGATCTCTCTCGTCTTTATAACACTCTTGAGGAACACTCCTTCTTCCGCAATTGCAACGTATACATAGATTCCTTTACCTCATTTACACCCGTTCAGCATAAAATAATATCACAAATCTTCAAAAGCGCAAAGGATATTACCATTACCTTTCCATGCAAGCTGAACGAGCTTAGCGATATTGATAAAAAAAGCATATTTCTATCACACGAAAAGCTTTTAGAATCGGCAAAAACATTGAAGCTTGATATAACTCAAATTGATTGCGCAGAAAATTCAGAAAAAAGCGAAGATCTTAAATATCTTTCAAAATACATATGGCAATTCGACCCCAAAAGCATTCCCTCTCCCCCAAAGCCCGACGGAAGCATCATACTTGAGGTCTGTGACACTCCTTATTCCGAAGCAGAAGCGGTATCAGCACATATAAGAAAGCTCCTTTCATCAGGAGCGCGTTGCTCTGATATCGTTATTATTACACGCAGCTCCGATTCTTACAAAGGAATTATCGACCAATCGCTAAAGCGAAGTGAAATTCCGTTTTATTTTTCCGACAGCATCGACCTTTGCTCTACCGCAGCGGTAAAATTTATATTATCCGCTTTACGAATAAAGCTTTATAATTGGCAAAAAAACGACGTTATTTCGCTAATAAAGACCGGTCTTTGCGACATCAGCGCGACCGATGCCAATCTCTTTGAGGAATACGTAAACACTTGGAATATAACCGGTAAACAATTTCAAGATGACGTATGGAACATGAATCCTGACGGATTTTCAAAAAAGATTTCCGAGCGCGGAGCGCAAATCCTTACCTCCGCCAACACCGTACGCTCAACCATTGTTCCAGCCTTGGAAAAGCTTTTTATCGCGCTTGATGCTGACGATACCGTTGACGGAATGTGCCGATCACTCTATACCTTTATGCTCTCTTCCTCGCTCAAGGAAAAGCTTGCCGAGCTTGCTTCCAAAGCTTCTCTTCGCAACGATTTCAAATCCGCCCAGGAATTTTTACGTATTTATAACGTAATTTTATCATCTCTTGCGGATATAGGAACAGCCCTCGAAGGAGAACGCGCAACTACCGAGGAATTCATTTCGATACTTAGATCGGTATTTGAGAAAACAGAACTTAATACGATTCCGACCTCAATTGACGAGGTAACGATAGGGTCAGCTAACTCTTTAAGGACCTCAAGTCCGAAATATGCTTTCATTATGGGGCTTTGCGAGGGAAAATTTCCCGCCTCGGTTAAGGATAACGGAATCTTTTCATTTGCCGACAAGGAGCTTCTTGCAAGCAATGGAATTCAGCTTAATTCAAGCGCAGAGCTTCGCTCATCGGATGAGCTTATGTATCTGACCAGAAGCTTCAGCATTCCCGAAAAAAAATTGTTTCTGCTCTCACACAGATCCGAAATAGGCGGTGATGCTTGCTTTAAATCTCTTGCTTTTTCACGCGTGGAAGCATTGCTTAACATTGATGCGCATAATTTTTCCGAGGATGATTTCTCATATCTTATACCCGCACCGAAAAACGCGGCTTTATCTTTGCGCTCAATAAAGGATGACACCGTTAAGGCTTCACTTATAGCAGCGCTTTCCCCCTACGTAGAAGGCATTGAGCAAGGAGCTCTTGAAAATATAAAAACAAAAGATGCTTTGACCACTCTGCCTCTCAGCGCCAAGGGCTTTATAAATTTTTCAGCTACCTCGTTTGAGAGCTACGCAAAATGTCCATTTAATTACTTTTGCCGTTATACTCTTGATCTGCGAGAAAAGAAGACTTCCGGATTTGGAGCGGATAATGTTGGACTTTTCATTCATGAGGTTCTCGAAAAGGTTATTCGTCACATTGTGCCCGATAAAAGCTGCGATAGCTCTATATCAGACGAAGAGCTTATCGCTCTTACCGAAAGATCGGTAATGCAATATATCAATTCAGTCTGCCCCACGCATCTTTTACTCTCAAAACGACTGAATCATCTCTACGCAAGACTTAAGCGGCTTGCTCTTTTGCTTGCGCGTAATATAATTAAAGAATTCAAGGACAGCGATTTTTATCCTGCATATTTTGAAATGAAATTAAACGGAAACGGAGCAAGTCCCGCGCCGCTGACCTTTACTCTAAACGACGGAACAAAAGTAAGCATTAGCGGCGTAGTTGACCGAGTTGATATATATAAAACCGAAGGCAAGGTCTACGTAAGAATCGTTGATTACAAAACGGGAAGCAAAAAATTTGACCTTGCGGATTTGAAATACGGTGTCAACACGCAAATGCTTCTTTACCTCTATACTATCTGCAGAAATGCCTCTTACAGCTTTAAAGAAGATATCAATGCACTTGAAGGTACTATTGAGCCCTCGGGTATAATTTATCTTTCATCAAGCTTCTCCGATCTTAACTGCACCGACTATCAAGAACCTGAAGCTATTGAAGAAGAGGTAGAAAAAAAGCTTTTGCGCAGCGGCATACTCCTTGATGATGAAGATATTCTTGGCGCTATGAATCATTCGCTAAGTTCGAGCTTTCTCCCAGGTATAAGCAGAACATCCACAGGAAAGCTCAGCGGGAAAACCCTTATCTCGCGCCAAAAATTCGACGATATCTACAACGAGCTTGAAACGGTTATTATTAAGCTCGCGACCGAGCTTAATAACGGAAGCATAAATGCCCGCCCATTGAAATCAAAGAATTCGCCCTGCGAGTACTGCACTTCAAAGCCAATTTGCAGAAACGTTCAAAAATAAGGAGCAACTTATGTCTGAAAACAATCAAAAAATATCCTGGACAGATGAACAAAGGCTTGCTATAGAAACAAAAAATAAAACTTTACTTGTCAGCGCGGCTGCCGGCTCGGGAAAAACCGCCACTCTCACTGAACGTATAATAAGACGAATAACCGATGACGGCGCTGACCTTTCCGCCATGCTTATCGTTACCTTTACAAAAGCTTCTGCCGCAGATCTTAAATTAAAAATATTCAAGGCAATAAGCAAGGCAATTTCCTCAGCCAAATCGCCCTCCGAGCTTAAAACGCTTTCAAATCAACTAACTAAGCTTAACAGCGCGCATATTTCAACTATCGATTCATTTTATTTTGACATTGTAAAAACAAATTTCTCCGAGGCAGGAGTTTCTCCCACCTTCAGAATTATTGACACCGAAGAATATAAGCTTATTTCTAAGCGGATAATGAATGAAACGATAGACGAGCTATATGAAAGCGATCAAAACTTTCCTCTTTTCGTGGAATGCTTTACAACGATTAAAAGCTCCAAAGGACTTTGCGATACCTTTTTGGAAATACACTCTACGCTTTCCTCAACGATCGAGGGCATAGACTTTCTCAAGGCCTGCGCAAAAAAAACAGAGCGAGATTCTTCGCTTGATTTGATGCAAAGCGAATACGGAGCTATGCTTAAGGAGACCACTGTAGCATTTTTTACTCACTATCTTGAGCTTTTTACGCAAGCTATAGCAATTTCAAGCGAAAATGAGGTCATTCAAGCAAGCTACGGAGACTCGTTACTCGTCGATTATAATTTTTGCCGCGATGTTCTGAATGAAATAAATTCGGATACGGCAACCTATAAAAAAACAAAAGATATGCTTGAAGCTTTTACTCCTCAGGCATTGGGAAAGATCAGTTCAAAAAAAGCGACCGAGGAATCTGTTTTTGTAAAAAATATGCGTAAAAGCTTTCAAGAGAAACGAAAAGCCTTTAACGAAAAATTCTATTCAAGCTCTCCCGCTACAGTTGAGCGTGCAATAAAGGAAACCGCTCAACACATATCCACGCTCTACCGTGTGCTATCGGTTTTTGAAGAAAAAATTTCAACACAGAAAAGGCTGCTTGATGTTCTTACCTTCAACGACGTATGCAGAAAAGCACACTCCATTCTTGTACAAAACGGGATGCCTACCGCAATCGCTAAAGCTCTTTCGGAAAAATTCAGTGATATCTACATAGACGAATATCAAGATGTCAGTCCTATTCAAGACGATATTTTTTGCGCTATATCTACCCCTACTAACCGATTTATGGTTGGCGATATAAAGCAAAGTATTTATAAATTCCGAGGAGCTGAGCCATCTCTTTTTTCAAAATACAGAAATAAATTTCCTGATATTTCAAACGCATCAGGCTCCGATTCCGCTACAATATTTATGTCAAGCAATTTCCGCTGTGACAAAAATATAATTAACTTTACCAACCTTGTTTGCTCAAGCATTTTCAAGAGCTCGGGCGGGTGCGTTAATTATCAGCCCAAGGATGATCTTGTGTTTTCCAAGAAGGATAAAAGCACTAAAGAGAATGCAGCAAATGTTGAGGTCGCCGTAATTTCTGTTCCCAACAGTAGACCTTCGGATGCCTCCGATGATGAAAATGATCTTATCGCTATGGAATGGGAAAGCGAATATATTGCTTCCCAAATAGAAAAGCTTATCGGTAAAGAAAAAAATAACGACGGCACACCAATCAAGCCAAGCGATATAGCAATTCTTTTCAGAAGTAAGCGTATAAGCCCATACATCGCCGCCGCTTTGCGGCGCAGAGGCATCAAATCCGCGGAGACCGATTCAACTCAGTACTTTGAGAACGACGACGTCCTTATGATGCTTTGTGTTCTAAACACAATAGATAATCCCGAAAGAGATATCTATTTAGCCGGAACATTACGCTCACCGTTATTTCATTTCACTGCTGATGATATCCTTACAATTCGACGCAATCACGGAGAACCGATGTCTCTCTTTGGTGGGGTATTGCGATATATGAAGGAAAATAATGATCCGCTATCAGAAAAGTGCAAGGATTTTTATGACACGCTAACGGTGTGGCAAGATATTTCAACCTCGCTTTCGATAGATAAATTTCTTCTTGCCATATTCAACACCGAGCGTTTTATTGCCTCGGGAATCCTTTCTTCACAAGGAAGTGACGGCGAAGGCGGTAACGTTCTTTTACTTTACGACTACGCAAGAAGCTTTCAAGGCAACGGCTTCAAGGGTGTTTACGAATTCATTGAATATCTGAATTCACTAATAGAAGAAAACCAAAGCTTTCCTGCCTCCAGCAAGCGTGATGCTCCCGACAGAGTCTCTCTTATGACTATTCACAAATCCAAGGGGCTTGAATTCCCCGTTTGCTTCCTCTGCACCGCGGGCAAACGCTTTAACAACGAGGACTCTAAAAAAAGCCTTATTTTAAGCTATCCCTACGGCATTGCTATGAAGCTTGCCGACTCAAACGGCTTTGCGCGAATTGCAACGCCAATGAGAGAGCTTTTACTGGAAAAAGCATCTATTGAAAACGCTGAGGAAGAGATTCGCGTACTCTATGTTGCTCTTACCCGCGCACGTGAGCGGTTATTTGTCGTAGCAACCACCAATTCTCATCACGACACACTGTCTGCCAAAGCTACCTTAAATGCAAGTTATCTTGACAGATACGCCGCACTCTCAAGCTCAAATTCCTTCATTGATTGGATCTTGATTGCGCTTAACAAAGGTATTCCCGAATATGTAGAGCTTAAATTACTTACTCCGGAGGATATTCAATTAACACTTGAGCCTGCAAAGCCCGATATTTCAACTGTTTCCCCCGATGAAAAGCTCTATGAGAAGCTTGTAAGCTCCTTTGAATTCAAATATGAATTTTCCAAGCTCTCCCAGATCCCCTCAAAGCTTGCGGTATCAAAGCTTTACCCCGATATTCTTGACGCCGATGACGGCGCGGTTGAGCTTTTTGCGTCTAATGATTCAGACAGAGTTCCCGAGTTTTTCACTCAAGCCGCCAAATCTCCGTCACCTGCCGAACGAGGTACTGCAACCCATCTTTTCCTACAATTCTGTAACTTTGAATACGCCCTGCTTCACGGCGCTAAGGACGAGCTTGATCGACTTTGCTCTCTGAAATATCTTCCGCAAAATACGCCTTCGCTTATATATCTTGACGAGCTTGAAAAATTTACCGAAAGTGATTTTATCAAAGAAATCCTATCGTCCAAGCGCATTATACGCGAGCAACGCTTTAATATCTCTTTACCTATAAGCGATTTTACGCAGGATCCCGAGCTTATTGAAAAATCAAAGGGCTCATCTCTTGCAGTCCAAGGAGTTATAGACCTCATTCTTGTAGACAAAGACGGGAATGTACATCTTTATGACTACAAAACCGACAGACTTAGCAAAAATGAGCTGACAAATCCTACTCTTGCAAGGCGCAAGCTCATGAATGCCCATGCTGAACAGCTTTCCTACTACGCAAAGGCAGTTGAGCTTATGTTCGGCAAGCCCTGCGACAGTATTCAAATCTACTCGACACATTCGGGACTGCTTTATAACATCGACGTCGGTAAATAACAAACAATGTTTCTCTTTTATGCTTTACAGCATATACTTTAATAGAGACGCCGTGAAAGCGCGTTGCGCTCTCACGGCGTCTCTATTTAATAATCTTTAGGAGAACAGACTATGCCTTCAATTGAAAACTTTGCTACAGTCAGCTACACGTCGGGCGGTATTTCCGAAACCAAGGTTTCAAACGTTGCGGAAATAGCTCTCGAATCTGCTGTCGGATTTACAAAAACAAGTGTAGGATCTACCTACCGTGACGGATCGGTTATAACCTACATCCTTACGGTAACGAACTCATCCGGAAGCGCCTTATCAGGAAGCACTATTACCGATAATCTCGGAACCTACGTTTTCGGTGCGTCGGAGCTTACCCCTTTAACCTATATATCACCTGCCGTTTTATTGATAAACGGTCAAGACGTAAGCGCACAGCTTACCGTTGACACAAGTGTTGCCGGAAGTCTTATCTTTGGTATTCCAAGCATTCCCGCGGGTGCAACAGCCAATATCATATACAACGCTCAAGCCAACGAATACGCGCCTCTTGCTCTCACATCATCAATAACTAACACGTCCAACTTTGAAAGCACCTCGGAGTGCGCCGATTCTACCGCAAGCGCAACCGTTACCGTGGCAAGTGCGGCTAATGTATCTATAATCAAGCAGATGTCTCCAAATCCCGTAATTTGCGGTGAAGCGATAACTTATTCAATAAAGATCTATAACTACGGAAATACCGCCGCGGAAAACGTAGTTCTTACCGACGAATTTAATCCCGCACCCGATAATATAACAGTATCCCGCGACGGAACTCTCCTTCTCGGCTCAGATTATAATTACGTTAACGGAACGCTTACTGTTCCAAACGCAACCGCGGCATCTGTAACGGTTCCCGCGGCAACCTTTACTCAGGATTCAACCACAGGAATTATAAGTATAATCCCAAGCGTAGTGGAATACAGCGTTACCGGAACTATCTAAAAATTCATGGGTTTTAGCAAATTAATCATTTTATAAAAAGCGGGAAGCACGGCATTGTCCGCCTTGTGCTTCCCGCTTTTATTTTAAACTGCTTACGCTTTTTTCACTGCAAGCGCGCACCATCCGTTATCTTCAACACGCTCTATTATTTCAAAGCCGTTGACCTTAAAGCAGTCTATTACATCCTCGCTTCGTTCAACTATTATTCCCGATGCCAAGATAACCGAATCATCATTCATAAATTCACCGACGTCAGGCGTCATACGAATAATAATATCAGCAACTATATTAGCGCAGATTATATCATACGGAGCGCTCTTATCAACCTGTCTTAGAAGATCTGAAATTTCACAGGTAACGTTATTCAGACCGCTATCCTTAATATTTTCATTCGCGACCTTTACCGCGGTAGGATCTATATCATACGCCTTGCACTCTCTTGCGCCGAGCTTTGACGCGCAAATAGCAAGGATTCCGCTTCCGCATCCTACGTCTGCAACCCTCACATCAGGCTTTACATACTTTTCAAGTAATTGAATAACAAGTCGTGTCGTTTCGTGAGTCCCTGTGCCAAACGCCATTCCCGGATCCATTCTTACAATGATTTCTCCGTCTGACTCCTCGTATTTTTCCCACGCAGGAACTATAACTATTTTTTCACCTATTTTTATAGGCTTATAATAGTCCTTCCATGAATTTGCCCAATCCTCTTCGTTTACACCGCTTACATTTATCTGAGCGTCTATTGACAGTTCATTAAAGCGTCCGCGCAAAAAGCTGACGGTATCTACCGCTCCGTTATCAACAGAAAGATAAACTATAACCGACGCAACTGTTTTATCCGCGTTAAGTATACTTTCATCGATAAGATCTCCGTAACAGGTCTTAAGATCTATATCGCTGTAATCCTCTATCTGCAAATAGTTAGACACCATATTCATAACAGCCACAGTCTCATCAAGCTTATCAAGCGCCACAGTAACCTTTATTTGAATCCATTCGCTTTCGGTGCCCCAATCCTCGCAGGTATAATCCTTGTCTATCATTTAAAATATCCTTTACTTTTTGTCTCTGTCAAAAATCTTTTTAAAAAAGCTTTTTTTCTTAACGTAAACACTATCGTTACATGCCTCGGCAAAGCTTCGCATCGCATCCTTTTGCTTTTCTGTAAGCCCCTTCGGTATTTCTACTACCACCGTAAAATAAAGGTCTCCGCGGCGGTTTTGACTGTTTACGTAAGGTATTCCCTTTTGCTTAACGACAAATTGCGTACCTGTCTGCGTACCCTCGGGAATAATAAATTTTTGATTTCCGTCAAGTGTGGGGACCTCTATTTCTGCACCAAGCACTGCGTCGGAAACAGTTATCGGTACCTCACAAAATACATTTACGCCCTCACGCTCAAAATAAGCGTGATCTTTAACGCTTATCTGAATTATCAGATCTCCCGCAGGTCCGCCATTCTTTCCGTCGCATCCCTGAGAACGAAGCGCAATACGCTCTCCATCGTCAATTCCCGCGGGAATATTTACAGAAAGAGTCTTGTTTACCTTTATAAATCCCGTAGAACGACAGTTCCCGCAAGGCTTTTTGATTATTTTTCCGTTTCCCCGACAAGCATCGCAGGTTGCGGTTGACTGGAATGCCATTCCGCCTATTCTCTGCGTTACACGCTTTTGACCCGTACCGTTACAAGCTGAGCAGGTTTCCGCCGTAGTTCCCTTTGCGGCTCCGCTTCCCGAACATTCAGGACATTTTTGAACCTTATGATAAGAGATATCCTTCTTAACGCCGAAAGCCGCTTCTTCAAATGTAATTGAAACACGTACAAGAACGTCCTCACCGCGCATCGGAGCGTTTTTGCTCTGCCTTGCGCCTCCAAAGCCAAAGCCTCCGCCAAAAATACTTCCGAATATGTCGCCAAGATCGCCAAAATCCGCGCCAAAGCCTCCGTATGAGCCCTGTCCTCCCTGTTCAAATGCCGAATGTCCAAATCTATCATACTGAGATTTTTTATCGGCATCGGAAAGCACAGCATACGCTTCATTAACCTCTTTAAATTTTGCCTCAGCATCAGCGTCCCCCGGATTAACGTCAGGGTGATATTTTTTTGCCATCGAACGATAGGCTTTTTTTATTTCCGCATCGCTCGCATTTTTTGATACGCCTAATACCTCGTAATAATCTCTTTTATCTGCCATATAATCCTCTGATTTTTATGCTCGTTATTAAACAACTTTTGGCTATCGCGGATAAATTTCCGCGATAGCCTAAAAGCTTTAATTACTCGTTTGTTTTATCCTCGTAATCTGCATTATAATAAGTTCCGTCGCCGCCGTTCGCATTTGCATCGCCCTGAGCATTTGCTCCTGCATCAGCTCCCGCATTTGCTCCCGCAGCCGCGTAAAGCTTCTCAGAAAGCGCATAAAACGCTTTTTCAAGCTCCTCGCTCTTCGCCTTGATATCATCGGTATTTCCACCCGAAATAGCCGTCTTGAGCGCTTCAAGAGCCGAATTTACAGGTGCCTTATCAGCATCAGAAACCTTATCGCCAACCTCCTGCAAGGTCTTTTCGGTCTGGAATACAAGCGAATCCGCCCTGTTCTTTATATCAACCGCTTCCTTCTGCTTCTTATCCTCCTCGGCAAACCTCTCGGCATCCTTAACAGCCTTGTCGATATCTGCCTGAGACATATTAGTAGACGAGGTTATGGTAATATGCTGTTCCTTACCTGTTCCAAGATCCTTTGCGGTAACGTTAACTATACCGTTTGCATCTATATCAAAGGTTACCTCTATCTGAGGAACGCCGCGAGGAGCTGCGGGAATTCCGTCAAGATGGAACTTTCCAAGCGTTGTATTGTAAGAAGCCATCTCGCGCTCACCCTGAAGAACGTGTATCTCAACCGAGGTCTGACCGTCAGCCGCAGTAGAATATACCTGACTCTTCTTCACGGGTATTGTGGTATTTCTCTCTATGATCTTGTTAAAGACTCCTCCGAGAGTCTCGATTCCAAGCGAAAGAGGTGTAACGTCAAGAAGGAGAAGGTCTTTAACGTCTCCGCCAAGAACTCCGCCCTGAATTGCCGCGCCAAGCGCTACGCACTCATCGGGGTTGATGCCCTTAAACGGCTCTTTGCCAAGATTCTTCTTTACAGCTTCCTGAACTGCGGGAATTCTTGTTGAGCCTCCGACAAGAAGTATTTTATCTACCTGAGATGCGCTTACTCCCGCGTCAGAGAGAACCTGGCGGGTAGGAGCCATCGTTGCTTCAACAAGGTCAGCGGTTATCTTCTCAAACTCTGCTCTGGTAAGAGTTGCATCAAAATGGAGAGGTCCGTTAGCGGTTGCGGTTATAAACGGAAGGTTGATATTGGAGCTTGACATACCCGAAAGCTCGATCTTTGCCTTTTCGGCAGCTTCCTTAAGTCTCTGCATTACCATCTTATCGTTACGAAGATCAATTCCGTTTTCAGCCTTAAATCTATCTGCCATCCAATCTATGATTCTCTGGTCAAAATCGTCACCGCCAAGACGGTTATTACCTGCGGTTGCAAGAACCTCAAATACTCCGTCGGAAATTTCAAGCAATGATACGTCGAAGGTACCGCCGCCAAGGTCAAATACCATGATCTTCTGATCGTTCTCCTTATCCATACCGTAAGCAAGTGCTGCTGCGGTAGGCTCATTAATTATACGAAGCACCTCAAGTCCCGCGATCTTACCTGCGTCCTTAGTTGCCTGTCTCTGCGCATCCGAGAAATATGCGGGAACGGTAATTACCGCCTGAGTAACAGATGTGCCGAGATATGCTTCTGCATCGGCCTTAAGCTTTTGAAGAATCATAGCCGATATCTCCTGAGGAGTATAGCTCTTTCCGTCAATAGTTGCCTTGAAAGATGTACCCATCTCTCTCTTAATGCTTATAACGGTCCTATCAGGATTAATTATAGCCTGACGCTTTGCGACCTGACCTACCATTCTCTCGCCTGTCTTTGAAAAAGCAACTACAGAAGGAGTTGTTCTCGCTCCCTCAGGGTTTGGAATAACGATAGGCTCTCCGCCCTCAAATACCGCTACGCAAGAATTCGTAGTACCTAAATCTATACCGATAATTTTTCCCATAATAAAATTCCTCCTTATTTTATGGTTATTTTTTTAATATTTAATTTGCGACCTTTACCATAGAGAATCTCAAGACCTTATCACCCTTGATATATCCCTTCATAAAGACCTCAACTATTTCATTTTCACCAAACGCGTCATCCTCAACGTGCATTACCGCATTGTGAAGATTAGGGTCAAACTGCTTTCCAAGCGCCTCAATTTCATAAACGCCCATCTTGTTCAAAGCCTCAACGCAGCTCTTTACAGTAAGCTCAATACCTTTTGCCATTGGCGACTCAGGATCATCAGCGGTATACTGAACCGCACGCTCAAGATTATCTATTACAGGTAAGATCTGCTCAAGCGCATCGCAATACGCCTCTGCATAAACTCCCTCACGCTCCTTTGCGGAACGTCTGCGGAAATTATCGTACTCGGCATAAAGCCTCATATATTTTTCCTGCTCATCGGCAAGCTCAGCCCGAAGCTTATCAAGCTCTGCCTCTGCCTTTTTTAATCTTTTTTTATCCTTAAATTTGAGTGGCGCGTCTTCAATATCCGAGCTATCGTCCTTTTCGGGCTCAGAAGCTGAATCAGCCACTTCCTCCTGACATTCAGCATCATTCTCAGGTGCCTCTTCCGTAAGGATCTCCTCCTCAACCGTATTCTTGTTTTCTTCCATTTTTATCTTTTTTCCTCCGTTTTATTTACTTTCTTTCTCTTTCCCATCAGTAATACTCAATTCCTCATCTCCTATGATAATAGAAATATTATCACTGATATCGCCGAGTGCCTTAAGCACCTGCTTATAATTCATTCTTCTCGGACCTATAACTCCGATAACGCCAAGCGTTCTTCCGTCCTTTTTTATTGGAATATATACAAGTGAAGAATTATTCATAACCTTCACTGAGCTTTCCGAGCCTATAAGCACGTTTATTTTATCATTATCAGAACCGGAAACAAGATCGAGTATCTCATCTCTGCTTTCGAGTGTACGAAGCAGCTCTGAGAGCTTTTCCGTATCGGAATACTCCGGATATTTCAAAAAATTATTTATACCCGTAAGACGCATATCACCGCCGTCTATCTCATTCATGACCTCATACACGCACTTGACCGCAGAATTTACAAGAAAGGCATATTCGCCCATTTCTTCCTCAATTCCCATTATTATCGGGAGAGTTATCATATCTGCTCCAAGGCCGCAGAGCTGTGCGTTAAGAAGATCTGCAAGCTTTTTTAATACGGAATCGCTCACCGCGATCTCGGTCCTTACCTTTTTTGTTTTAACCGCTCCGCCCGAGGTTATCATAACTATGGCAAAATTATTAATATCCATCGGTATTATTTCAAATCTCGTCATAGTTACGGTATTAGCCTTTGGCTTTATCGCTATACCCGTATAATTGGTCATTGTCGAGGCAAGACGCGACGCCATATCAAGTATTTGGTCGATCTCATCCATCTTTACCCGTAAAAGCTGATTTATCTGCGCTACCTCATGCGTTGTTCTCGCGTACTGCTCAACAAGAGAGTCAACGTAAAATCGATAACCTGCTTCGCTTGGCACTCTTCCCGCAGAGGTGTGAGGCTGAACAAGATATCCAAGCTCCTCAAGCTCAGCCATCTCATTACGTATCGTTGCCGAGGAACAGAAAAGCAGATTGCTCTGCACAATATACTTTGAGCCAACAGGCTCTCCGCCATCTATATGAGCTTCTACGACAGCCTTAAGTATCTGCTTTTTTCTTTCACTTAATTCGCCTTGCTTCACAGCTTACCTCCTCCTCTTTTTTAGCACTCTCTGATATCAAGTGCTAACCTTATGTATAAAATATACCACTGTTTTTTTAATTTGTCAAGCATTTTTTTAAAATTTTTGTTATTTATTTTTTTAAAGTGCTAATTTTACGGCCTTAACTTTGATTTTTTAAAAAAATATGCCGAAAAGCGTCAAAATACGCTTTTCGGCAATAAAAATCGGTCTTTTAATTTTTTGGTGTTTCACGGATATAATCTATTGAATCAACGTATCCGTCCTTGATTCCAAACTTAATAAATAACGATCCTTCTCCGTAAATCAATTTGGTATCACTCTTTTCTATCGGTTCTCCGTGCTTCGCTTCTACGTCGGCAATCGGATCACCTATACAAACACCTTTTGGCGTTTCCGCGATATCATTTGAAAAGGTTATCTGATCTACAGTCTCTCCGCTATCGTTTTTAACCGTGTACAATACTATATCGTCATAAACATATTTTATTTGAGCTCCGTATCCTCCGCAATTACCGAGCGACTCCTTTGATTTAGGCTCACCCAACGCAGAAATAACAGCATCCGCCTTTTTATCAAGCTCTATCTTAGTTCCCTTATATTCAATATAATATCCGCTTTCATCACCGCTCTTTCCGTCGCCGTTAGCCTGACACGCAACGAATGCAGTCACCGCAAGCAAAACTAACAATACCGCGGACAATATCCTTAAACCTTTTTTCATTACTTTTCTTCCTCCATAGTTTCTTTTCTTTCTTTATACATCCTTAAATTATTATTCCATCTTTGCGATAACTCGGCATCATTTCTGCGGTCTTCTATTCCGCACTCCTCAGAAAGAATTTTTCCAAAATACCGCGAGGTCTTTTCGGCACCGTAAACATTAAGATGCCAGCCCGCGTCATAGGTATCCTTACTCCAGTCTATGCCTATTTCATTTTCTTTTTCAATCAGATTATAATATTTTAAGCCGTTTTTGCGAGCGTATTCCTCGGTTTGAAGCTCATACTCATCAAACCAATAATAGCTTGGATGATTTGGCGGAGCTTTAACAAGAATAAGCTCACATCCGTTTGCATCGCAGATATTTTTTATCTTATCAAGATAATCGATAGCCGTTTGCGAAAAATCAAGATCTAACGGCTCTTTCGGCGCTCCGTCCGATGCTTTTGCAGGGACTACCCCCGTTTGCATAAGATAACCGCTGTCAGATGCATTAGGCGGACTCTTAAACCAAAATTCGAAATCGTTTTTATTAAGCTCGGTTATTCTATGATGATACGCCAAAAAAGGAATTAAATACTCTAAAAAATTTTCATCCTCTGTCATCGATGCATTGATTGCATCGATTTTTGTTTTCGACCACCGCATAGAATCAAGCGTTAAGCGATTATTTATCTTACTCTGCTCAGTAGGCTCTCCGTATTTTAAGGAATAAACGTTAAAAACGACCGCCTTCGGCTTTTCGTATTTAAAGGTTTCTTCCAATATATAATAAGATTGCCATATAAGCTGCTGGGGAGTTCCCCTCACGTAAGAGGATATTCCGTATTCCTCCCAAAGAATTGCCGGTATAAAGGTCTCATAGACCTCACAATCACCGAGAAATATAACGTCGTTTTCGCCAGCGCTTTCATAATATTCCCCCGTAAGTCTATTTTCGCCAATTGCCTTTGGAACAAGCAGCGGAGTCAGCAAAGCAATCAAAATTATAATCGCGAACAAAAAAGCAACACTTATAATTATTTTTTTCTTCATGTTTTTTTCCCCCGCTTAATCAGAACTGACCGTAAATAGACGGTATTGAGGCAAAATCCGTTCCATATGCGCCAAACAGAAGTATTGCCATCAGCACAAGTCCCGTAAGCGTCCATGAAAGAGCTGTTTTACCCACGAGCGCCTCGCGTATATCGCGCTTTTCGCCAAGCTTTGAAACGGTAAACACTACAAGCACCGCGACAGCTATTATCACGTAGTCAACGATATCAAGTCCGAGGCCAAGCAAGCCGCCTCCAAAGACCTCACCCCAATTAAAGCTTGTAAACATACTGCCCCACGAGGCAAAAGTAACGCTTACGTTTCTATAGCAATCAAGCGAGCGTATCAAGCCCATAAGCAAAAAGGTTCTCGTTACCGCAAAGCAATGGTAAGGATATGACGCGACAAGCTTTGGAAATCTTCCTCTGAACCGTCTGTACAAAGGCTCAAGCTCCTGCGAAACAAGTATCACAAGGCAATTGAGCATACCCCAAACTATAAAATTCCACGCGGCTCCGTGCCAAAGTCCCGTTGTAAACCAGGTAACTGTAGTTGCGGTGTAGACAGGTATCCTCTTCCCAAGCCCTTTCATAAATCGGTTATTTTTACTTCTCGCAGTCTTTGAAAGCTTGAGCAAGGGCTTTGTTACCGAAAGCGGCATAAATATGTAGTCGTTAAACCAATTTCCCATAGTCATATGCCAACGGTTCCAATATTCTTTTGTTGAGCGCGACGAGAAGGGGCGGTTAAAGTTCTCGGCAAGCTTCATTCCGAGCGCCTCTGCAATACCTATGGTAATATCTATTCCACCCGTAAAATCGGCATATATCTGTATTGAATAAAATATGATCAGGACAAAAACATACGCACCGCCGTAATTATTATCGGTATTGGTAAGCGCAGATATCGCAACCGCTATCCTGTCTGCAATAACAAGCTTCTTAAAGAAGCCCCAGAGTATTCGCTGTAAACCGAATTTGACCTTTACTCCGTCAAATTTATGCGGCTCATAAAGCTGATTGGCAAGATCCGAATGTCTTGATATAGGACCTTGAACAAGCTGCGGAAAAAACGAAACGAAGAGCGCAAACCTTGCGAAATTCTGCTCCGCAAAGGTCTTTCCCCTATAAACGTCGATAAGATACGAAACGCTTTGAAATGTAAAAAAGGAAATACCCAATGGCAAGATAAAGCTTGGAACGCTTATTTTATTTACACCGAAAAGCGAAAGTAAGGAATTTACGTTAGTGACCGCAAACTCTGTATACTTTATAACGGCAAGAATTCCGATGTTAATAATTACGCCGAGAACAAGCACTCGAAGCCGACGCTTCTTTTGCTTTGCTCTATAGGCTTTTCTCTCTTCCTTTTCCCAAGCGTCTCTGTTTTTCTCTACGGTATCGTCCTCTCTTGCCTTCATTCTTGCTATTACCCTTGCTATAATAAAGCAGGAAACCGTAACCGCAAGTATAAAAGCAAAATTCCAAAGTCCCGAAAAAGCATAGAAGAAATAGCTTGCCGCAAGCAAGAGCATACACTGCGTTTTCTTTGGAACTACGTAATAAAGAACCAGAACTACCGCTACAAATGCAATAAAACCGTAAGACGTAAACAGCATTATTCTTCGTCGATCTTAGTTATAAGAGCCATAAGGGCTTTTGCGGAATTGAAGTTTTCAGGAACGATTTCTTCTGCGGGAATAGTTACGTCAAATTCCGCGTATATCTCTGTAACGAGCGAAACGATATCAAGCGAATCAAGAATACCGTCATCAACAAGAGATTCATTTGCTTCAAAATCAACCTCGGGATGTAAATCGTTTAATATCTTTAAAAGCTTTTCCATTTATTTTTCCTCTTTGTTTAGTTTTTATTTTCTGCTTTTTCTCTCAATCCCTTACGGTCTATCTTACCGTTTGGGGTAAGAGGCATAACATCAAGCATTACAAGCTCCGCAGGCATCATATATCGCGGAAGAAGCGTCATAAGATGAGCAAAAAGCACCTTGCTTTCGGATTTGCCAACGTAGAAAAGAACTATTCGTTTTGCGTTATTATCATAAACGCAGCACGCCATTCTTACATTTTCAGATTTAAGTGCGGCAGCCTCTATCTCACCAAGCTCTATTCTGTGTCCCATATGCTTTATCTGGGAATCCTTACGGCAAAGAAAAACAAGCTCTCCGCGTTCGTTGATACGTCCTATATCTCCCGTTCTGTATATCTGCTCACCGTAAGCGGTATTTAAAGGGTTTTGTGTAAAGACCGCTGAGGTTTTTTCGGGATCATTATAATATCCCATCGTAAGACAGGTGCCGCGAATACATATCTCTCCCTCATCAGCCGAACGGTTATTTTCATCAAGCAAAATAATATCGGTATTATCAAACGGTCTTCCTATCGGTATAGGCTCATCGGGCATAAGCTCCCTATCTGCCGCCCAATAGCAAGACATACCTGTTGCTTCGGTAGGTCCATAGAGATTAAAAAATCTTGCGTTTGGCAAGGCGGCTCTCCACAGATCATACTGCTTACGAGGAAAAAGCTCACTGCCAAAGCAAACTGTCTCAATATATTTTGGCGCATGGCTCTCAAGCGCTCCGAGCGACGATATCTGCACGAGAGCGGATACGACCCAGCAAACCGTATTTATTTTATACTCGTCAAGATACTCAATAAGCTTTATCGGAAATGAAAAAAGCATCTTTGGCACAAAATAGGTCGTTGCGCCAAGCTTTAGCGTTGGCATTATCTCCTTAAGCGGAGCGTCAAAATAAAGCGGAGTCTGATTTGCAAATACCGTATTTTCGGAAAATCCGAGCGCATCACATATTGACTCTGTGTAATCTATTACGGAACGATGACACGCCACAACACCCTTAGGTGTTCCCGTTGAGCCAGATGTAAACGCAACGTATATTGCGTCGGTACTGCTCTGCTTGATTCGTATTTTTTCAAGAGCATCCTCATTTTCAGGATGGGTTACAATATCGTCGTACAGATAAATCTTTTCAACGCCAAGCGAGGATGCAAGCTTATAATTTCTCGCATCACAAATTATAGCTCTCGGCAAAAGCTTTTCAAATATCGCAAGAACTCTTGCCTGAGGCATTTTCTCATCTATACACGCATAAAAGCACCCTGCGTAAACACATCCCCAAAACGCAGTAAGAACATTGGGGTGCTTATCCATTATAACTGCTATAGGCTCGCGATAATATCCGTTATCGCAAAGAAAGCTTCCGATAGCCCGAGAACGTTTATAAACCTCGCCAAAGGTGAGTCCATCCTTACCGTTTGAAAAGGCAAGCTTGTCCGTATATGTAATTGCGGTTTTTTCTAAATATTCAAGAATATTCTTTTGCATTATCTTCTCCGTGGTCAATCCAATACTTCAGTTGCTATCTTTGGATAAGAGTTGATTCCCGCGCTTGAAAAATCAAGACAGTCGCTCGCCTTTGAGATCTTATAAAAATAATCCCCTCCGCTACTCGTTCGGTGTGATGAAAGCTTTTCCTGAGTTATAAGGCAAGCATTTTTAGTTCCGTCGTTAAAGCCTTGTGCCAACTGTGTAGCATCGTAAAAATACCACTTACCCCCGCCGATATCAACTATCTGCCAGAAATGCGTTCCCTTGCGATCGCCGTTGGAATCCTCCTGATTATCCAAGGACTTATCACGGCGAATACCTATGTGCTTGATCTCAAAATATTCAAAGAATGCCTTTGAAAGCGAGTAATAAGAATAGCAATCGCCCTCGCAATCATCCTCTTCCCAAAGCTCAAGAGTGCGTATCGCCTCCTCTATCCAGTCGACCTTCCAATTATCTCTGTCTATTCCAGGTATATTTGACTCACCGATACCGCCGGACCAACCTATCTCTTTGTTTACGAACTTATAAATCCTTCGCACCTTCTCTACCGTAGACATATCCTTGCTTATGCCCAAGTCACCTGCGATCTTCGCGATTTTTTTCATAAGAGCATCTCTTGAATACTCATTATTCTTTACAACATACGTCAAGGAAAAAACAGAGCTTTTATTGCCCGCGCTGTCCTTTGCCTGATAATAAACTGTGTAGCTTCCCTCCTTCTCGGTATTTACCGATTTGGAATCTATAGCAAGCTTAGGCTCCTCATCCTTATCATCACTGACTAAAACGTACTTTTTGAAGGTAGGACTTTCACCAAGATATCCTATAACCGTTGTACCCTCACGCGCCGAAATCGTAGGCGGCTCGGTATCCCTTTGAGAAGCAAAAAGCTCTCCCTTCCCTAACCCTATTGCAAAGGATATAGCAAAAGAAACCAAAGCTACAGCCAACACAAGAAAGGTTATTTTTATAGCAAGCATCACTCTTTTTTTGTGAAGTGACATTTCATTATTCATTTGTTCCTTATCATTTTTATACGACATAGGTCCCCCAAATCAACTCTGCTTTTTAAGTGATTTTCCGACAAACTCGCGAAAATATAAATACATAATAATTATACTACTATATTATATTTTTGTCAACATATACAGAGCTTCTTTTTGGCAAGTTTTTTTGAGGTTTTTTGCGGATTTTAACAACAAAAAACGACAGTCGCAAAATCCTGCTTGCGACCGCCGTTTTTTATTTCCAAATATTGCTTTTATCACATTCTTTTATCAATGGGAAATGCCGTTGCGGCAAAATAATTTTTCTGCGTGATTGCCCTTACCGCCTCCTCGGCATCCGATATTTTTTCAAATATTCCGAACACAGAGGGACCGCTCCCGCTCATCATAGAAACCCTTGCGCCGCTATCAATCATAATACTCTTTATCTCTCCGACCGCGGCTCTTTCCTTTGATATCGGAGCTTCAAAAATGTTAAAAAGCGAGTTTGCGAGCGAATCCAAATCATTCCCCGCAATCGCTCCTATTATTTTATCAACAGTCTTAGGACGATAATCTGTAAAGCAGTTATAAATATCATCAAGCATAGCATATGCCCTCGGAGTAGAAACCCCCTCGCCGCCGCAAGCAACAACAAAGATCATATCACGGGAAAGAGTGGGTAGACTTTGGGGCAGATCTCCCCTTCCCTCTGAATAAGCGCATCCGCAAAGTATACAGAACGGCACGTCCGCGCCAAGCCTTGCGCCGATCTCGCAAAGCTCTTCGCTTGAAAACGGCTCATCAAAAATCTTATTCAATCCAATCAGAACAGCAGCTCCATCCGCGCTTCCTCCCGCAAGTCCCGCTGCCATCGGAATATTCTTTTTTATTTTTATACTGACCCCGCAGCGCTTTCCGAGTTTCTCAAAGAAAAGATTTGCCGCCTTATGCGCGATATTTTTTTCATCAAGAGGAACACCGATCTTATCACACTCGATAAGGATATCGCCCCCATCTGAAAGCTCTATGTCCACGACATCGCAAAGCGAAAGACTATGTAAAACTGTGACAACGTTATGAAATCCATCCTCTCGAAGTCCTGAAACATCAAAGTGAAGATTTATTTTTACGTATGCTTGAATTCTTGCAGTCATTGATTTTCTCCATTTTTCTTTTTCACATAGATTATAACAAAATTCCGTTTCTTTTTCAATAGAAAATAGGATTTTTGTACCTGTTTACAAAAATTTAAAGTAATTTCTCTTGACGAAACTATCTTTTCGTTATAAAATATATCTTAATATATTAACAGAACGAAAGGAGCATTTTATGCCTGAAAAGATAAACAGAGGTGGAATTTCGGTTGATACCGAGCATATTTTCCCCATAATAAAAAAGTGGCTTTACTCTGAAAAGGACATATTCCTCAGAGAAATAGTTTCAAACGCAACTGACGCCATAACCAAGCTTAAGCGTCTTAGCTCGCTCGGAGCATATAACGAAACCGACGATAAATACCTTATTACAGTTTCTCTTGACGAATCCGAAGGAACTCTCACTGTCACCGACAACGGAATCGGAATGAGTGAGGATGAATTAAAAAAATATATATGCAGCATTGCACTTTCTGGCGCGGTTGATTTTATTCAAAAATACGAAAGCGAGACAGACTCCTCGGCTTCAAGCGGTATCATCGGTCATTTTGGACTTGGCTTTTATTCTGCCTTTATGGTAAGCAGCAAGGTTGAAATAGAAACAAAATCCTATACCGATGCCCCTGCTGTTCATTGGACGTGTAACGAAGCGGGCGATTATGAGATCAGCGCGGGCTCACGCTCCGAGCGCGGAACGTCGATCGTTATGCACATAAGCGAGGAAGAAAGCGAATATCTCAAGGCATCAAAGATCCGTGAAATGCTCAACAAATATTGCGCCTTTATGCCTGTAGATATATTTTTCGAGGAAATAGGCAACGAATCGGACAGCGAGCGCAAGCCTATTAACGACACAACTCCGCTTTGGCAAAAGCAACCCTCTGAATGCAGCAAGGACGAATATATCGAGTTTTATCACAAAGTCTTTAACGATATGCGCGATCCCCTGTTTTATATCCATATAAACGCTGATTATCCGCTCAATTTCAAGGGTATTCTTTATTTTCCGAGAATTGCAAACGAATATGAAACTCTTGAGGGCGAAATAAAGCTTTACTACAATCAGGTCTTTGTTGCCGATAACATAAAAGAGGTTATTCCCGAATACCTGCTGATGCTTAAAGGTGTACTTGACTGTCCCGAGCTTCCGCTCAACGTTTCAAGAAGCTATCTTCAAACAAACACCTATGTTTCAAAGCTTTCAGCCCATATAGTTAAAAAGGTTGCCGATAAGCTTAATTCTCTTGCCCTTAACGACCGCGAGGAATATGCTGAAATTTGGAAGGATATCGCGCCTTTCATTGAATACGCATCTATACGTGATAAAAAGTTCTACGAAAGAGTAAAGCAGTCTATTCTTTTTGAGCTTTCCGACGGTTCGGTTCTCACCTCTGACGAATATCTCAAGACCGCTCCCGAAGAAAATGCAAAAAAAGTTTATTACACTACGGACAAGGCTCTTCAAGCTCAATACATCTCTATGCTTGAAGCAAAAAACATAAAGGTCGTTCTCTTTGAACGCGCTATCGACGTTCAGTTTGCTTCTTTTGCAGAATCCTGCTCCGATGGAATAAGATTTTTAAGGGTAGATTCCAACATTGACGAAACACTTAAAGGAGCTTCCGATAAGATTGAAAATGAAAAGCTTTCCAACGTATTCTCAAGCGCGATCGACAAAAGCGTAACTCTCGAATTCAGTTCTCTTGCCGACCCAGCCGTTCCCGCGCTCCTCAGCGTTGACGAGGATATTCGCAGAATGGAAGAAATGATGAGAATGTACGGAATTGCTCAACCTACCCCGCCCGAGAAAAAGCTTATAGTCAATTTAGATTCACCTTTGATACAAAAGCTTGATTCGCTTTGCGAGAGCGATTTCGATTCCGCCTCTGAGCTTGCCGAATATATATATAAGCTCGCCCTTCTTTCGCAAAAGAAATTTACTGCTGAAGAAATGCAGAACTTTATGAAGAGCAGCTATAATATCCTGATGAAGCTCTGATATGAATAACGGTCAAATCAAGATTTTAAGAGAAAATTTCGAGGAGCTTTCAAAAAAGCTGAATATAACCACATCTCAAAGAGAGCTGACCGTAAAATGTCTTGCCGATATTTTGCTTAACGCTTCAACCGATTTAGAAACCGTCCTTGAAAGCTTTAAAGAATTTTTACCCGATGCTTCTCCAAGGGAGGAGATAACGTTTTTTTCGGAGTTGTCATCTTCAAAGCTGCAAAGCGCGATCAAAAGCTATGTATTTATAGGTTCAAATGAATCCACCCCCGCAGGCGCGCATTCAAAAATTGCTTTTGTGAAAAACAAATATACCGACATCGCGTTTGAGAAATTTTCAAGCTCGGTTGCAAATGCCAAGCCTGTATATTCCACAAGCTTTAAAGAAAGCTGCGAAAGCGTTGCAAGCGGAAGCTGCGAATTTTGTATACTTCCGATTGCAAATTCAACAGATGGAAGATTGATAAGCTTTTACACTTTGCTTGACAGATATGACTTAAAAATATGCGAAGTATTCAGTATTGAGGATGAAACCGCTCAAAGTATATACTACGCCCGTGTAGGACGTTCCTGTAAGGAACCGAGTTACCGTCACTCGCTTGAGCAGGAATTTATATTTGAATTTTCCATTCTTTCCTCAAGCGCAGATTTTACTACTCCCTTGCTTTTAGCGGCGGAGGCAGCGGGGGCGCGTCTGATAAGCATTGATTCGATACCGATCGAATACACCTCAACACTTCAAAGCTTTTTCTTCAGCTTTTCCGTATCGGCTAAAAGAATGCTTCCCTTCCGACTTTTCGTAGCCTTTTCAGAGCAAAGCTCAACACCGTTAGGTCTATATCAAAGTAAATAAAAAGGAGATAAATCATGGCAACATTTTCATACGTACCGCGCGGAGTATGCTCCCGCAGAATCGATATCGAGATCGAAAACAACGTTATAAAATCGGTAAAATACACGGGAGGATGCGCAGGAAACACTCAAGGCGTAGCTGCTCTTATTGCGGGAATGCCCGTCGACGAAGCAATCGAGCGTCTTGCAGGAATAAGATGCGGCTTTAAGCAAACCTCTTGTCCCGACCAGCTTGCAAACGCTCTTAAGGAATATAAATCAGAAAACGAAAGCAAAAATCCGAACTGAAAAAAGTGCTATCAGGGGACACCTACCATAAAGCAGGTTTTACCTGCCGCAAAACAAAAGAAGTACGGATAAATTTGTCTGTACTCCTTTCCACACGCCTTGCCTGCAAGGTATAGTGTGTTACACCTTTATGTGTATTGTCGGGTGGTAAAAATGTTTTAGTGATATGCCTCGCAAGGCTCGGCATGATATTTTTGCTTCGCAAAAGTGATATTGCGCCGTAGGTCGCAGTGATATTCCATTCGCCTTTGTTATTTTAAACGCGCATAGCGCATATCACTGCCGAAGGCAATATCACGCACGAAGTGCATATCACTCGCCACAGGCGAATAGAATTGGCGCACCTGCTTTATCGCAGGTGCGCCAAGAGCTCAC
>JAFQPL010000058.1 GCA_017411785.1 Clostridia bacterium | reverse complement strand
GGAAGAGGAAGAAGAGGAAACGGTGGAAGAAGACGATTTTGAATACGTTTCCGCGGACGATTATTACGATATGGACGACGATGACGATGACGACGATGACGATGACAGCTGCGATAACGAAAAAAAGGGTACTAATAAAAGCCCCAACCGCTTAAACGGAAGCAAATAAAGCAAACAAAAAAGCGTTGTTAATATCAGCTTTTGATATTGACAACGCTTTCCTTTTGCGGTAAAATTTATATAAGAGATCTACGAAAGGTGGCATCAAAATGACGCTTTCTGAGCTTATAAAGCTTGATTTTCAAAATTGCAGTTGCGGTCGCGTGCATAAAAGCTGTCTTGACGACGTTATAATAAAAAGAAACGCCATCGCTTGCCTGCCTGAAGTACTTTGCAAATATAACGCAAAAAAAGTCTTTATTATTTCAGATAAAAATACATATAAGGCCGCGGGCGAGCAAGTGTGCAAGTATCTTGCCGAAAGCAAAACAGATTTTACAAGCTACGTGATCCCAT
This sequence comes from Clostridia bacterium, assembly GCA_017411785.1. Taxonomy (GTDB): domain Bacteria; phylum Bacillota; class Clostridia; order Oscillospirales; family CAG-272; genus HGM12713. Next base: position 9,984 of record JAFQPL010000058.1, on the reverse strand, counting down.
CTCACGCTCCAAAGCCCGACGAGAACAGCGTCGGCTCGGTAATTATGCACTACGACACCTCATGCGACGTGATAGTAGCGGTAGGCTCAGGCGTTATAAACGACCTCGGAAAAATACTTGCCTGCGTAGCGGATAAGCCTTATATGATCGTAGCAACAGCGCCGTCTGTCGACGGATATGCCTCAAGCACCTCGTCAATGGACCGTGACGGACTTAAGATATCTCTTAACTCAAAGTGCCCTAACGTCATAATAGGAGATCTTGATATATTAAAAAATGCTCCGCTTAAAATGCTCAAAGCGGGGCTTGGCGATATGCTCTCCAAATACACCGCTATCTGCGAGTGGCGTATAGGAAACACGGTTACAGGCGAATATTACTGCGAGTACGTAGCCTCACTTGTAAGATACGCCGCGAATGAATGTATTAAAAACGCAAAGGGACTTTTGTCAAGAGACGAGGCTGCTGTAAAGGCTGTTTTCGAGGGCCTTGTTATATCAGGGCTTGCTATGAATTTTGCGGGTATTTCACGTCCCGCATCGGGCGTGGAGCATTATTTTTCTCACCTTTGGGATATGCGTTCCCTTGAGTTCAACGCTCCCTCAGAGCTTCACGGCTTGCAGTGCGCGAGCGGATTTCTCTCCGCGACCCGCGTCTACGAAAAGCTCAAGCACCTTACCCCAAATCAAAGTAAAGCTCTGGCTTACACAGCAAGCTTCAACGTCGAGAAATGGAACTCCGCGCTTCGCGACAATTGGGGACGCGGAGCCGACACTATGATATCTGTAGGTGAAAAGGAGCTTCGGTATAACCTTGACGCGCACAAAAAAAGGCTTGATAGCATCCTTACATGCTGGGACAGTATTATAACGGTGATAAATGAAGAGCTTCTTCCGCTTGAGGAAGCCGAGGCGCTTTTCAAGGAGCTTGATATGCCCGACTGCGCAAGCGAGCTTTGCCGCGACAGAGAATTTTTAAAGCTCGTTTTTAAGGCAACAAAGGATATTCGCTCAAAATACATCCTCTCAACGCTTCTTTGGGATCTGGGAGAGCTCGATAACGAGTCATTACTCTCTTCCCTTTGAATATAATCAATATTAAACAAGGAGATATTTATGAAACAATACGTAGTTTTACAGGTCACTCTTAAGGAAAAATTCTGGGGAACAGGCTCAAAAAACCTTTCAGAGCTTGAAGATATTATAAACGCTCAAGCCGAAAAGGGATACCGCCTTCACACGATATCAACCGCATCGGCTCAAAGCACAGGCTTCGGCGGCGGTGACAGAATTCAAGCAACCATGGTATTTGAAAAGCTCTGAGCTTTATATGATCGAAAGGAATATAAAAAATGTTAAACGAAAAATCTCTTGATACGATATGCGCGTCTCTTACCTATGCTATGGGTATAGAGCCCCCCGCAAACGCCACTCCCGCAAATGAAAAGCTCGTTGCCTATATCGACGAGATATTCGGCGGTGAGAAGGCAGACAGAATACTTATGTATAATCCCGACGCGGTGGCTCAGTGGATATATGAAAAATACGCATCCTTCTGCCGTGAGGCAACACGCTATACCGATGTAGCCATTCCTCTGCAAACAGTTATGCCTTCGGTAACGCCCGTATGCTTTGCAACTATGTACACGGGGCTTCAGCCCTCATCACACGGAATACAAAAATACGCAAAGCCCGTGCTTACCGTTGAAACTATCTTCGACGCCATGGTAAAGGCGGGAAGAAAATGTGCGCTCGTCACAAGCGGTGACTGCAGCATGAGCAAGATCTTCCTTGAGCGCAATATCGACTATTTCCACTACAGCAAGGGCGACTCGGTAAGCCGAGTAAACGCTATGGCGGCAGAAATAATAATCCGTGATCAGCACGATTTCGTAGCGGTATACAACGGAAATTACGACTCTGTCATGCATAAATTCGGTCCCGAAAGCGTTGAAGCGCTTGCAGAGCTTCGCGCAAATTCAATTGACTTCGCAACGCTCTCAAGCCTTGTCGAGCGTAACTGGACCTCGCACAACTCACTCGTAGGCTTCGCTATGGACCACGGATGCCACGAAATAGACGGCGCTTGCGGCTCACACGGACTCGATATGCCCGAGGATCTCAATATCGTACATCTCTATAAGGGTTATCCAAAAGCAAAATAAACGCCGCGCTTTATTTACAATATACAAAAAGAGCCATCTCTTTTTGAGATGGCTCTTTTTATATTCCTAAATTTCAGAACTGTTCTTTAAGCTTTTCAACACAATTTGCGCAAACGCGCTTACCGTTAAAATAAACGATATTCTCGATATTATTACAGAAAACGCATGCAGGCTGGTACTTCTGCAATATTATTTTATCATTATCAGTAAAAATCTCTATAGCATCCTTCTGCTTGATATCAAGAATTTTTCTGATCTCAATAGGAAGCACTATTCTGCCAAGCTCATCAACCTTGCGTACTACGCCCGTGGATTTCATGTTTCGTTCTCCTTACTTTAAAAAAATTTAAAAACACCGCATAATGTCGTGGCACAACCAGCTAAGTATTTTTCCTACATATATATTATAGTCAATAATACGACATTTGTCAACATTTTTTTCGATTTTATATAGCTTTTATCAACCGAAAATCAAAAAACTTCCCAAATTTTTTCATTTATTGAAGTTTTATGAGAAAAATATATAAAAAGGTAGGAGAAAGCTATATGTTAAAAGGAATCTGCAAACAATTTATAACTGTAAAAATCAAAAATCACAAGCTGTACGAGGAAGCAATTTTCATATTGAAGGATAACAAGCAAAAGCTCCTCAACGACAGCGAGCTTGTCTTTGAGGCAAACCGAATACTCTGTGAAAACGAGATCAAAAGACCTCAAAAAAGAAGAAAACGACTTAAAAAGCTGCTTTTTTCGTCAATTCTTTTACTTTCAGGGGCACTCATAGGCGCGGCAATAACAATTTTTATAACAAAATAAAGCAATCCGCGCCCGTAGGGATTGACATTTTCAGATTTTTATGGTATACTTTTTGTTAGTTAAAATTAAAAAATCACGCCAAGCAGTGAGCACGGGGAGCGGTACCGTGCCTTAAGGCTTGGCATGGCTTGTTGCGCTTTTTTTGCGGTGAGCACAAAGAACTCCCGCCGCGCCTAAATAAAAAAGGAGATTTTATGCCAAAAAAAGAAAACTCAAAGCTTCGCGTTATATCACTTGGCGGTCTTGGGGAAATAGGAAAAAACCTTACCGTGATCGAATACGCGAACGATATTATAATAATTGACTGCGGTCTCGGCTTTCCCGACGAGGATATGCTCGGAATAGACCTTGTTATCCCCGACGTAACCTATCTTGAGGAGAACCGCGACAGAATACGCGGTCTCTTTCTGACACACGGTCACGAGGACCATATAGGCGCAATACCCTACGTTCTGCGTCAGATAAACCCGCCTATATACGGCACTCGCCTTACACTCGGAATACTCAAAAACAAGCTTGCCGAGCATGCTCTGCCCTCAAAGCCCGACCTACGCTGCGTTGAGGCGGGTGATACTGTAAAGCTTGGCACATTCTCAATTGAGTTCATTCACGTGAACCACTCTATCGCCGATGCCTGCGCGCTTGCGATAGGAACTCCCGTGGGAACGGTTATCCATTCGGGAGACCTTAAAATAGACGTAACTCCTATCGACGGAGAAATGATAGACCTGACCCGCTTTGGCGAGCTTGGAAAACGCGGAGTTCTGCTCTTTATGTGCGAATCAACAAACGCCGAGCGCCAGGGACATTCGCCCTCGGAGAAGTCGGTAGGCCGCTCGCTTGAATACATCTTTACGCTTAACAGCAATAAAAGAATAATAATAGCAACCTTCTCCTCAAATGTTCACAGAGTCCAACAGATAATCGACGCAAGCGTAAGACATTCACGAAAGGTCGCTATCACGGGGCGCAGTATGCTCAACATTGTGGGCGCCGCGGTCGAGCTTGGATATATGAAGGTTCCCGACGGAGTCCTCATAGACGTAAACGAATTAAGACGCTATAAGCCCGAGGAGGTGACCGTAATAACCACGGGAAGCCAAGGCGAGCCTATGTCAGCGCTTTACAGAATGGCTACGGGCGATCACTCGCAGGTAACGCTCGGAGCAAATGATCTCGTAGTTCTCTCCTCAAGCCCCATTCCCGGCAATGAAAAGCTTATCGGAAGAATAATCAACGAGCTTATCAAAAACGGAGTCGGCGTCGTACGCGACCCCTCGCTCGAGGTACACGTCTCGGGTCACGCCTACAGTGACGAGCTAAAGCTCCTCACCGCCCTCGTAAAGCCTAAATTCTTTATGCCGATACACGGTGAGCAGCGTCACCTCGCGGCAAACCGCGAGCTTGCGATCGAGGTAGGAATTCCCAGCAATAAAATTTTCGTATCCGAGGTAGGAAAGGTCCTTGAGCTTGACAGACGCAGCGCAAGATTTGCGGGAAGCGTTCAATCGGGCAACGTCCTCGTTGACGGCTACGGTGTCGGTGACGTAGGAAATATCGTCCTCAACGACAGACGCCATCTTTCGCAGGACGGCTTGATAGTTGTAGTTGCCTCGGTTGACAGCTTCTCGGGCTTCATCACCTCGCCTCCCGAAATAGTTTCAAGAGGCTTCGTTTACGTAAGAGAAAACGAGGAGCTTATCGAGGAGATAAGACAGATAGCAGCCGACAGTATAGAAAAAGCTCTGAAGCGCTCGCGCAGGATAGACAGAGCCGACCTGAAAAATACCGTAAAGGACGATCTCTCAAAATATCTCTACGCAAGAACAAAGCGTAAGCCTATGGTCCTGCCCGTAATAATTGACGCCTGAACTGCAAAATTATCGCAAAAAACCTTTTTAATCTTATAATTTCATAGTTTGTTCATAAAAAATTCAATATTTAATCATTCTATCATAGTATAATGTATAGGTACTATTATCTTTAATTTCACAAAAATAAAAAATAAAGGTGGACCCAAAGATGGGAAATTTAAAAATTTCTAAAGCAAAAAAGAAAAATAACTCAAATGGTACGAGCGGAATGCCTAACTGGCTTCTCACGCTGATAATCTCCCTCGTACTTATCGCAGTCATAGCCGTCTGCGTATTCATTTTCATTACAAACGCGGGCTGGCCGATGAGATGGACTACCGCTATGGAGCTTGACGGATACAAGGTAGACGTAAACATGATGTCTTACTACTATCAGAAAACTCAGGATAATTTTCTTAATCAGCATTACCAGACATATTCGACTTACGCAAGCTTTATGGGCGAGGATTACACCTTTGAGGACTACTTCGAGCAAGTGAATATCAAATATGACCCTTACCTTGATCCCGAAGAACAAGATTATATAGAAGACGATGAAAACGGTGACACCTACAAAAAATGGAGCGATTACTTCCTTGCACAGACAGTAGAGAGCGTAAAAGAGCTTCTCGTATATCGCGCGGAGGCTGTAAAGCTCGGCGTAACGCTTGATAAAGAAGATAAAGAAGCTATAAACGAGGATATCGACGCTTGGATCTCCGAGCTTCGCGCATCCAACGGCGCCGCTCCCGAGGACTTTTTCTTCACTCAGACCTACGGTCAGAGCGTACGCAGAAGAGACGTTAAAAAGGCTATGGAGCTTTCGGTCCTTGCCTCAAAATGCTCTGAAAGAATAAGTAACGACCTTAAGGACGGAATTACCGACAGCGACGTAACCAAGGAATACGAGGAGAACAAGAACAACTACAACTTCGTTGATTATCTCTCCTACACCTTTGATGTAAGCTATAGCGACGTGATCGCCGAGAAATACGGAGCAGACAAGAAGGCAGACGACCTCAGCGACGCTGAAAAAGCAGAGGTCCTCACACTCTATAAGGCAAAGATAGATGAGGCTCGCGCAAAGGCTGCTGAGCTTGCCGCAAAGACCGAGCTTAAGGATTTCAAGGACTTCATTATAAATTACGACGTAACCAACGGCTACGACGATCTTGCCGATAGCAAGATAGCAACTCTTGAATCTGCAGATAAGCCCTCTGAGGATGACCTCAAGACCATCAAGGACAAAACTATAAGCGCAGTCATCGCAGAGGTTACCGAGGGCAAGACCGAGGTTACCGACGACGTGACCGAGACCGAGGTTCCCGCAACAGACGAGGCAGAGGCTGCCAAGACCTATACGGTATACGGTATCTCTGTAACGGATAAGTTTGCTACGGCAATAAGAGAAATAAAGAGCTCGCTCTTCACAAGCGCAACTCAGGGCAGCACCGTAAATGAGGAAGCTACCTACATCGCTCCCTACGAGAATGAGGACGGCGAGGAAGAAAAGGATGCTCTCAGCGAGTGGCTCTTCAGCGCAGACAGAAAGACTAACGAAATAACTACCCTTGAGGAGGGCGACGGCGCTAACGGTGCCGAGGTCGCTGTTTCAACCGAGAAATTCTCGGTTGAGGTAGCTTACCTCACTAAGCCCGCATACAGAGATGAAACTCCCTGCCGCGACGTAGCGTATATGATCTACGCAAGCGAGGATGCGGCAAAGAAGGCAATAGAGGCAATCAAGGGCATTGAGGATCTCGATAAGGATAAATTCCTTGAAATCGCAGACGACGAGGAAAATCCCGCGTTAGACAGCGAATTTACCGAGGAGTACGCTAAGGGAACAAGCGGCGAGAGCGCACTCGATGAATGGCTCTTCAACGCAGAGGCGGGAAGCTATACGGCAGAGCCTGTCGCAATGTCGGACGGCTCGTCCTACATGGTTGCCTACTGCAAGGGTGAAAGCACACTGCTCAAGTGGCAGTACACGGTTAAATCCCAGCTCCATTCCGATAGATATACCGAGCGCAGAGATGAAATGACAGAGAACTTTGAATCCAACATTCTCATCTTTGACAAGGCTATAGTTAAAGTAGGTCAGTAACTTACTTTAAACATCATACAGGGCTGAGTACGTTTAGCGCAGAAGATCGATTCTGCTCAAAACGGCTCAGCCCTTACTGAAATTTTAAGCAAATTTAAGCTACGGAGTATTATTATGATAATCAAATCGAAGCAAACAACGCTTGCCTACCGTTGCCCCTCATGCGGAGCGGGAGTTATGAGCGCGGTAGATATATTCAAGCTTTCCGCCGATATGGTAAAGCTCAAATGCGACTGCTCTCAAAGCTCAATGACAGCAGTCTACGTCAAGGACGAAAAGAACCCAAAGGTGCGCTTGACAGTCCCCTGCATATTCTGTCCCAATCCACATACCTTCACGGTATCAAGCTCAATATTCTTTAAGGACGAGCTTTTTCTGCTCCCCTGCCCCTATTCCGATATAACCGTTGCGGTAACGGGCGAGACCGACAGAGTAAAAGCCGAGCTTTCCCGTTCAGAGCTTGAGCTTATCGAGCTTCTTGAAAAAAGCGGCATTAGCAGCCTTGACGAGATCCCCCGTAAAACCGATAATGACGCCGAGCAAAACCCCGAGATCGTCGAAACCGTCCTTCACGCTCTCAGAATGCTTGACAGCGAGGGAAGCATCGAGTGCGGATGCCCCAAGGGCGAGGGTGACTACGAGATCTCACTAAACGGCGGTGAGGCTATTATAGAGTGCAAGCGCTGCAAGCAAAAAAAGGCGCTGCGCGCCGACTCTCTTATGCAGGCGCACGCCCTTCTCGAGCTTGACAAATTAACGCTTGAGCCAACTACTTAACACGTTGGTATTGACATAATCGAAAAAATATAGTATAATCTATAGGTTAGAATATTTAATTTTCAGGAGAATATAAAATGAATGACGTAAACGCTACGCTCTCCGAGCAGGAGCAGGTAAGACGCGCAAAGCTTCAAAAGCTTGTTGACGAGGGCAAGGACCCCTATGTAAAGACAAGATTTGACGTGACCGCGCTCTCAACCGACATAAAGGAAAATTATGAGGAATACGAGGGCAAGGAGGTCGCTATCGCAGGCCGTCTTATGTCAAGACGCGTAATGGGCAAGGCTTCCTTTACTCATATATCCGACAGAAACGGCGAAATTCAGGTATACGTTACCCGTCAGGACGTCGGCGAGGAGGAATACGCATCCTTTAAAAAGGACTACGATATAGGAGATATCGTGGGGATCAAGGGAACAGTCTTCAAGACCAACAGCGGTGAGGTTTCGATACACGCAAGCTTTATCGAGATGCTTTCAAAATCGCTCCGTCCCCTTCCCGAAAAATATCACGGACTCACCGATACAGATCTCCGTTACCGTCAGAGATACGTTGACCTCATCGTAAATCCCGAGGTAAAGGATACCTTTATAAAGCGATCGCTTATCTTAAAGGAGATCCGCTCCTTCCTTGACAGCAAGGGCTATCTTGAGGTTGACACTCCTATCCTTACTCCCTGCGAGATAGGCGCGTCGGCGCGTCCCTTTGTTACTCACCACAACACGCTCGATATGGATATGTATCTTCGCATAGAGACAGAGCTTTACCTCAAGCGTCTTATCGTTGGCGGAATGGACCGAGTTTACGAGGTCGGAAGAATTTTCAGAAACGAGGGAATGGACACCAAGCACAACCCCGAATTCACATCGGTAGAGCTTTACGAGGCATATACCGATTTCCACGGAATGATGGATCTTGTTGAGGAGCTTTACAAGCATCTGGCGCAAAGCGTTTGCGGCTCGCTCGTAATTCCCTATCAGGGACACAAGATAGATATGAGCAAATGGGAGCGTCTTACTATGGTTGAAGCCGTTAAAAAGTACGCGGGAGTGGACTACAACAGCTGGCAAAGCGACGAGGATGCTCGCGCGGCGGCAAAGGAAAAGCACGTTGAGGTTCCCGCAAACGCAACTAAGGGCGCGGTTTTAGTTGAGTTCTTTGACGCGTACGTCGAGGAAAACCTCATTCAGCCGACCTTTATCTACGACTACCCCGTAGAAAACAGTCCCTTGGCAAAGAGAAAGCCCAACGATCCCGCCTTCACCGAGCGCTTTGAGTACTTTATAAACGCAACCGAGTTCGGAAACGCATTCTCCGAGCTTAACGACCCTATCGACCAGAAGCAGAGATTTGAATCTCAGGTTGCGGCAAAGCTCGCTTCCGAGCCAAATTCAAGCGCGGAGGTCGATTACGACTACATCAACGCACTTGAGTACGGTATGCCCCCCACGGGAGGTCTCGGCTTTGGAGTTGACCGTTTGGTAATGCTCCTTACCGATAGCGATTCTATCCGCGATGTACTCCTCTTCCCCACGATGAAGCCAAATAGCTGATAAAATACGCCAAGTTCTCCCAATAATGACTTGGCGTATTTTAAATACTATTTTTTAAACACTCTGTGGTACTAATTGTAAAAAATTTACCGCTTTATGATGTATAATAATGGTAGAAAAACAAAATATACACGAGGTGCATATATGGCAAAATATCGGCGCGTACGTGATCTGCGTGAGGATAATGACAAAACTCAAAAACAGATCGCAGAACATCTTAACATGCAGTTAACTGTTTACCAGCGCTACGAGCGTGGCGAACGTGAGCTTCCGCTCTGGGCGGCAATAAAGCTTGCAAACTATTACGGCGTCTCCCTCGATTATCTCGTTGAACGAACCAACAAAAAGAATTAGGAGAACGCAGTACATCGCTTCACCTAAAAAGAGACCGTCTCGACAGGGTTGTACCCTAAAGGACAGTTTTCGAAAACACGGCATATCTCGAAAGAGGTATGCCGTGTTTTGCATTTGTATCCACAAATGCAGTGCTTGTCAGGAAAATTGATAAGTCATAGGCGAACAAAAAAGGCTCCCTTGTGTAAAGGGAGCTGTCAGCGAAGCTGACTGAGGGATTGTTCTACGAGATGATCAATATACTCACAAACGCCCCTAAAATTTTTATGTATTTCCGTATTCGGTATTCTTATAACCGTCAGTCCGTATTCTTCAAGAAAATCGGTTCTTTCTTCATCGCATTGCTTTCCTTCTTCG
>JAFQPL010000057.1 GCA_017411785.1 Clostridia bacterium | reverse complement strand
CGAATGGGGTTTGGGGCAACGCCCCATAAAAACGGCGTTTTCTTTTTGCAAAGCTTTTTCTTTTGCGCCTTTTGTGCCAAAAGAAAAAGCGATGTGGGGTTAGTAGTTAGTTTGTGTTGAGGTTTTTGCTACCTTTTTGAAAAAAGGTAGCGCCAAAAACTTTCCAACAGGAAAGGTTTTTGTGTAGTTTTCAAAAAACTTCGCTCGACCGTTGTCAGTTCTACGCCGTCCATAAAAACGGCGTTATTTACAAAGCTGAAATGCTATGAACGGCAAGCCGTCGGCGGTAATAATTCCACACTCTTTAAATCCGTGTTTTTTGAGAACGTGCTGCATAACGGTGTTCTGCTTGTGTGTATCAATTTTGAGATTTCTTGACCTTTGCAGGCAAAAGTCAAGAATATGCGTAAATATTCCCTTTGATTTTCCCGCGCTTGCTATTCTGTGGACTGCCGCGTAGGGCTCGTTATTAAGCCACGCGCCGTCAATTTCGTTATAGTCGGGGTCTCCTTCGTCAAAGAGTGCGAAAACGCCTTCTATATCTCCTGAATCACTCTCGAGCAGGTATAAATGATTACCCGCTATATCGGATCTTACAAGGCTTTCGGGTGGGTAGGTGCTTCCCCACTGGGTAGGGTTTCCGTTATCTCGCATAAAGCCGCGGGCGCGCTCGTATACCTCGAATACCGCGTCGATGTCTTTTTGTGTTGCAAGGCGAATTTTCATAGCAATCTCCGTAAAAATAATATTAAAAGAATTATAGCACGGAGTGATTTCTTTGTCAATATTGTGCTTGACTTTTTGGCGTTAAGGGTGTAAAATGTTTTTATAGATTACCCGTTAAGGAGGACTGTAAAAATGGGAATGATAAAGGCAATGACCTTTAATGTGAGAATAGATGTTGACAAGGGTGCTAATGAATTCAGACTTCGCAAGCACCGTATCGCAGAGCTTATAAACACTGAAAAGCCCGATGTCGTAGGCTTTCAGGAGGCAAACAATAAGATGCGCGAGGATCTTTCCGATCTGCTTGAGGGCTATTACGTAGTAGGCTGCGGACGTGAAAGCAACTATCGCGGCGAGTCTGCGGCTGTAGCTTACCGCAAGGATCGCTTTGAGCTTTTGAAGCTTGATAATTTCTGGCTTTCCGCGACGCCGTATATTCCAGGAAGCCGTTACGGCGAGGATCAGAGTCCCTGCCCGAGAATAACTACCGCGCTTTTACTTATTGAAAAGCGTGACGGCAAGCCCTTCTGGTTTATCAACACGCATCTTGACCATATCGGAAGCACTGCGCGTTTGCTCGGTGTAACTCAGCTTATGCAGTTTATCAGTCAGCAAAAGGAGCCTGCTATTCTTGTTGGAGATTTCAACGCGGGTCCTGCCGCAAAGGAGATCCGCGCTATCAGTGCTAACGAGCATCTTGGGCTTGTTGACGTTACCGAAAACATACGCGGAACATTTCACGATTGGGGACATATGGACAGAATGTCAAAGATAGATTATATCTTTACCTCGCTTCCGTGTGACATATCAAAGACTGTTGCTTATCCCGACGACGCGCCCAACGGTACCTATTATTCCGATCACCTGCCCGTTTGCGCCTTTATAGACGCTACCTGATATGCGTATTGCGGGAATTGACGCGGGCGGAACGAAGACCGATTTTTTACTTTGTGATGAGAACGGGCAGAGGCTTTCTTTTCTTACTCTCGGCTCGGCTAATCCTAACGACGTAGGAATAGACGCTTGTGTTTCGCTTTTGACGCGCGGTTTATCGGAGCTTTGCTCCGACGGTGCGCCCGATGCCGTTTTTGCGGGCGTTTCGGGCGGAGGATACGGTGAATACGCCTCGAGGATCAAGCTTGCCTTAAGCTCTCTTTATCCTCATTCGGTTATCGGGAACGGGCCTGATGCGGTGAATCTTATTTACTGCTCCTCGCGTATAGATGATTTTGAATCCTCGGTGGCGTCGCTTATATGCGGAACGGGCACTGTTGTTTTTATTGAAAGCAAGAGCGGTCTTTTCCGTCGCTTTGGCTGGGGTCATCTTTTTGACAATGGCGGTTCGGGCTATGATTTCGGACGTGACGCGCTTCGCGCCTTGCTTGATGCGGAGGAGCGTCCTTCCTCGGATCTTTCCGCGCCTTTGTTCTCTTTGCTCAGAGAGAAGCTCGGTACGTCGGCTCACGATGCGATTCCTTCTCTTTACCGTGGCGGAAAGCCCTATATCGCGTCCTTTGCGCCTCTCGTTTTTGAGGCTCTCAGGCAGGGCGATCCTCTTGCTTGCTCTATTCTTGATTCAAACACCGAAATACTTGCCTCGCGTCTTGCTCTTGTCAAGGCAGAGATAGGGAATATAGATGAGGTCGTTTGCGCGGGTGGACTTTTTAAGGCTCCCGAATTCCTTGGGTCGCTTGCTTCAAAAACCGATCTTCCTTTGTTCGTTCCCGATGTTCAGCCCGTTGTCGGCGCTTGCCGCAGGGCGGTGCAATTGTTGAGGTAGTTAGTAGTTAGTTTGTGGTGAGGGTTTTTGCTACCTTTTTGAAAAAAGGTAGCGCCAAAAACTTTCCAACGGGAAAGATTTTGGGTTATTTTTCAAAAAAAGTACGCTCGACGGTTGTTGTCAATCGTCGGGTGTTTTTTTATTACGCCATCGGGGTATTCAGCTTCAAATTGGATGTCACTATGCCCGAGTTTGCCTGTCGGTGCATACCGACCGAGCTTGGCTGTCGGCACTGCCGACCTTTTTTGAAAAAAAGCTCCGCAAAAAACTTTCTTGCAGAAAGGTTTTTGGG
>JAFQPL010000056.1 GCA_017411785.1 Clostridia bacterium | reverse complement strand
GATAACATTTCGACGAACACGATTTGTTATCTCTTTCTGTTTGTAATAAGGGTTTGGGCTTAGCCCCTAATGCGTTTGACCGGTCAAATGCGATGCTCGCACTTAGCGGTGTTGTTCAAATTCTCCGCTAAGAACATCAGCACTTTCCCTGCTCATTTTTTTATTTACTTATTCCGCTAAGAAAGCTCTTAAGATGCTCGCTTTGAGGATTACCGAACAGATCCTCGGGAGCGCCCTGCTCCTCGATAACTCCGTCCGCCATAAAAATAACATGATCCGAAACCTGCCTTGCGAACTCCATCTCGTGAGTAACGACTATCATCGTTCGACCGTTATCCCTAAGCTCGCGTATCACTCGTAAGACCTCGCCCGTAAGCTCAGGGTCAAGAGCCGATGTCGGCTCATCAAAGCAAAGTATGTCGGGTTGCATTGCAAGCGCGCGCGCGATAGCAACTCTTTGTTGCTGACCGCCCGAAAGCTCGCAAGGATAATTTTTCTCCTTTTCAGAGAGTCCGACAATTGCAACAAGCTCTCTCGCTTTATCGCGAATTGCCTCGGTCGCTGCCTTGATATTAGGATATTGGCTTGTACCCGCTTTAATCAATTCCTTTTCGTGAAGAATCGGCGCAAGCGCAATATTATCAACTACGTTATACTGCGGAAACAAATTGAAATTCTGGAATACCATTCCGAAATATTTGCATCCGCGGCGCATCGCAAGCTTCTTTTGCTTCTTATCCCATTCGGCGTTGTAAACGTCTTCTCCATCAATTGAAATAGTTCCTCTGTCTGCACTCTCCAAAAAGTTTATGCAGCGCAAAAGTGTAGTTTTTCCGCTTCCCGAAGAACCTATTATTGAAAGAACATTTCCCTCATTAAGATCAAAGCTTATTCCCTTTAAGACGTCGGTCTTGCCAAAGCTTTTCGTAATATTTCTTACTTCAAGTAATGCCATTGTTCGACCTCCTTATGCCTTAAAATAGCTCAGCTTCTTTTCAAAGAAGCCAAAGAGAAGCGTAAGTATTCCAACGATTGCAAGGTAGAACACAGCCGTGTAGAACAACGGCCACATAAGACCATACCCTCCATAAACCTCTGCCGCTTGAATAAGCTCGGGGATCATTATTACACGTGCAAGTGCGGTGTCCTTTACAAGTGTTATGATTTCATTTGACATAGGAGCTAAAATACGTTTTATAACCTGTAAAAGAATAACCTTAAAAAACACTTGCGTTTTCGTCATTCCAAGAACTTGTCCCGCTTCATACTGTCCTTTTGATATGCTCTCTATACCGCCCCTGTAAATTTCAGAAAAATAACAAGCATAATTAATAACAAAAGCTACGATTACCGCAACAAATCTATCCATCATTGGTAGTCCAAAAAATCCGGGAACATAGAAAACTATTATTATTTGAAGCATAAGCGGCACTCCGCGAATTATCCAAACAAATATCTTTGTTATAGCGGAAATCGGCTTAAGCTTTGACATAGAGCCTAAAGAAATGACCAAACCTAAAGGAAGCGCCAACACAAGTGTCAGCGCAAATATTAGGAAAGTCTGTTTTAATCCGTTAAGTAAGTTTAACGTAACATCCCAAAATCCCATTGTATTTCCTTTATTTTTTAATTATTCGATAGTTTCAGTAACTTTAAGAACATTCTCGAAACCATACTTCTTTGCAAGCTCCATAAGCTTTCCATTTTCATCAAGCTCTTTAATGGCAGCGTTTACCTTAGCAGTAAGCTCACTACCCTTCTTGAATCCAACTGCGTAAATCTCAGAAGTAAGCTTGATATCCTCTGCGATAACGAGATCGGCATAGTCGCCCTCACCACATATATTCTTAGCAAGGAGAATATCTACTACGATAAAATCAACAGCACCCGACTTAACCTCAGGAAATGCCTTCAACTGAGATGTAGCGGTGAGGACATTATCTTCATCGGTTGCTTTCTTTGCATATGACTCACCTGCACTTCCGCCCTCAACACAAGCGGTCTTACCCTTAAGACTTTCCTCACTTGTGAAATTAGCTACATTATCCTTTTTTACAACGATACACTGCTCATTAAGCATATAACCGTAAGAAAAATCAACAAGATCGCTTCTCTTCACTTCATTACCGGAAGGATCCTTGTCCGAAGAGTTAGCGGTAAATCCATTCCAAATACAATCAATAGCACCCGAATTAAGCTCATTATACTTCTGTCCCCAATCTATCTCCTGGAATTTTACCTCCATACCGATAATTTTACCAACTTCCATAGCAAACTCGGATTCAAAACCGGTCCAGTTACCGTTAGCGTCCTTCTCATTCATTTTCTCAAAAATAGTTACTCCGCATACAAGTACATCATCTGATGCGCAAGATGACATCGTAAATACTGCGCCTACCGTCATTACAAGCGCAAGAATAATTGCAATAATCTTTTTCATTTCTCTTTCTCCTAAAAATTCAATTTATTACTTTATCACATTAAAGCAACAATATGATAACACAAAAAGCCTATTTTGTCAATAGGTATTTGCAATTTATCTACCATATTATTATATAAAAAAGTCCGTTGCCGAGGCAACGGACTTTTTTTATATACTCAATTAGTTGAGCTCTGCGAAGTACTTGATCGTACGAACCATCTGGCTGGTGTAGGAGTTCTCGTTGTCGTACCAAGAAACTACCTGTACCTGATAGGTATCATCATCGATCTTTGCTACCATGGTCTGGGTTGCATCAAAGAGAGAACCATATCTCATACCGATAACGTCGGAAGAAACGATCTCGTCGGTATTATAACCGAAGGAAGGAGTTGCAGCAGCCTTCATAGCAGCGTTGATGCTATCCTTTGTTACGTCCTTACCCTTAACTACTGCTACGAGAATAGTGGTAGAACCTGTGCAGGTAGGAACTCTCTGCGCAGAACCGATAAGCTTGCCGTTAAGCTCAGGGATAACAAGACCGATTGCCTTTGCAGCACCGGTAGAGTTAGGAACTATGTTCTGTGCGCCTGCACGTGCGCGGCGAAGGTCGCCCTTTCTGTGAGGACCGTCAAGGATCATCTGGTCACCGGTGTAAGCGTGAACGGTAGTCATGATACCGGACTGAATAGCGTATGCATCGTTAAGAGCCTTAGCCATAGGAGCGAGGCAGTTGGTTGTGCAGGATGCAGCGGAGATGATCTTGTCATCAGAGGTAAGAGTGTTCTCGTTTACAGAGTAAACGATAGTCTTGAGGTCCTTACCTGCGGGAGCAGAGATAACG
>JAFQPL010000055.1 GCA_017411785.1 Clostridia bacterium | reverse complement strand
GATAACATTTCGACGAACACGATTTGTTATCTCTTTCTGTTTGTAATAAGGGTTTGGGCTTAGCCCCTAATGCGTTTGACCGGTCAAATGCGATGCTCGCACTTAGCGGTGTTGTTCAAATTCTCCGCTAAGAACATCAGCCCTTTTGCGGTCTGCTTTTTTTGTTTCCTCAATGCTCCGCGTTCATAAAATTGTAATATTTTTGTGTTACAATAAATTAATTATAAGTTTTGTTTTAAATTGAGGATTTTAAATGCTTTTACACAAGGAAAAAATTTTCGATTCAATAGAGCTTTCCATGATTTCAACAAACAAGTTCAAGGCATCTGTAATTTCATTTTCAATGACACTGCCGCTCAAGCGAAGCTCGACCGCATACGGACTTTTGATATCTCATCTACTCTGCCGCGGAAGCGCAAGCTACCCATCGATAGCGCTGCTAAACAGACGGCTTGACGAGCTTTACGGCTCCTACGTTGAGATCAAAAGCCATCATATCGGTGAAAATCTTTCGCTCACAATATCCGCCGAAACCCTTGACAATAAATATATTCCCGACGGAACAGACGTAATAGGCGAGCTTATCTCTATCATAGCCGAGCTTATTCTCTCCCCCGCATTTCTTCAACCGAGCTTTAGCGCTCAAGTGTTTGAACAGGAAAAACGGCTTATCGTTGACTCGATAAACGCCGAGATAAACAACCCAAGGCTTTACTCGGCAAAAAAATGTCTTGAGCTTATGCAAGAGGATATAGCTCTCCCCACAAGCGACGAGCTAAAGCAGATCGTAAGCGATATAAGCTACGGCGAGCTGTGCGATTATTACCGCAGGCTTATCTCAAGCGCGCCCCTGCGAGTTTTCTGCGTAAGCGCGGAGAATACGGAAAATTTAAAAAGGCGTATAGAGGCTTCATTTGAGGGCTACCCTTGTAAGTCTCCAAGCCTGCCAATCCCTCTCCGCCCCCTGAAAAGAAATCTTCCCGAGCATAAAAAGGTAAATATGCCAGTCTCTCAGGGAAAGCTTACTCTCGGATTCAGCACGGGAGTTATCATACACCCGAATGACGACACCTATTACACCATGATAATGTTGAATGAGATTTTAGGCGGCTCGGCGTCCTCAAAGCTCTTTTTAAACGTTCGCGAAAAAATGGGGCTTTGCTATTATTGCTCCTCATCCTACAGTCTTTATTCGGGAATAATGCTCATATCGTCGGGCTTTGAAATGAAAAATTACGAAATAGCAAAAGAGGCTATTCTAAATCAGGTCAAAGAAATCAAAAACGGCAATATAAGCGATTTTGAGCTTGAATCGGCGCAGCGCTCTGTTACAAGCGGATACCGTCAGCTTTATGACAGTCCGTTTGAGCTTCAATCCTTTTTTCTCAACAGAGCCTTATTCAACATAACGGATAAAATTGACGATGCCGAGCGCAAGCTTCTCACCGTCAAAAAGGACGATATAATTGCGCTGGCAAAGAAAATACGGCTTGACGCCTCCTTCTTTATCGAGGGCGACGCCAACGCTTGCGAAGGAGAGAGCTACTGTGAATAAAGAAATCTTTACCAGCCCGATTCTCTCGGAGCAATACAAAAAATATACTCACCCCTCGGGTCTTGAAATTTATATTTTTCCAAAGGAGCTTGCCACATTTTATGCTATTTTAGGCGTAAAATACGGTTCTATCCACAGTTCATTTTCAATAGCATCCGCTCCGAACGAAAAAATAACCGTTCCCGACGGGATCGCCCATTTTCTTGAGCATAAGCTCTTTACCAACGAGGACGGAAGTGACTCCTTCGAGCATTTTTCGGCTCTCGGAGCAGACGCAAACGCATATACCGAATTCAATAAGACCGCTTACCTTTTTTCTTCTACAGAAAATTTTTATGAATCCCTCGAGGAGCTTGTAAAATTTGTAACGCACCCATATTTTACAGATGAGAGCGTATCCTCCGAAATAGGAATCATAGCGGAAGAAATAAAAATGTATGACGATTCCCCGCCCGACCGTTGCTTTTACGGCATGCTTGAGGGAATGTACGAGCATCACTCGATACGCAGAAACATCTGCGGAACCGAAAATACAATTAAGCAAATAACACCCGAGCTTCTCTACAAATGCTACAACGCATTTTATAAGCTTTGCAATATGGCTCTGTTTATATGCGGCAACGTCGATGAGGACAAGGTGCTTAAAGCTTTGGAACCGTTGCTCCCCAACGAAAGCTCCGAGCTTGACGTAATATTTGAAAACGAAAACGATCGGGAAAAGCCAACGGTTTATATGCCCTACGTTGAATCCAGAATGCAGGTATCAAAACCAATATTCAACATAGGAATAAAGGACGTCGATATACCCGAAAACGCCGGCAAGCGGCAAAAGAAGGATGCGATATATTCAATTCTCAATGAGATGATATTCTCACGCGCGGGCGAGCTTTATTCAGATCTGCTTGAGCGTGATATAATCTCACCGCATCTTTCCTACGGATACACTATCTCTCCGACGACCGCCTATAACTCTATAGCGGGAGAAGCAAGTGACCCAAAGCTTGCGCTTGAGGAAATCCTCAAATACGTAGAGGATTTAAAAGCAGACGGACTTTCGCACAGTGACTTCTTACGCGGAAAGCGGGTCATGTATGCGGAATTCGTTAAATCCTTTGATTCAAGTGAAGGAATAGCAAATAACCTGTTATCCTTTTCATTTGACGGCACGGAGCTGTTATCCTACGCCGATATTATAGAATCGGTAACCTTTGAGGATGTAAAAGAAGCCTTTAAGGAAGCCTTTGACAAAGAAAAAATAACTCTCTCGGTAATTTTACCGATAGAGAGCAAGGAGGAACTATGACAGTAATTTCTTTTCCCGGGCTCGGCATAGGTGAATTCTCTATAAATCCTGTTGCTATTCCCTTTGGACCAAACGGTGGCATACGCTGGTATGCACTTCTCATAGTTACGGGAATGATTCTCGCGGTAATATATTGCTCATACCGAGCAAAATCCGAGGGTATTTCGGTAGACACTATGATAGACTTTGCGCTCTTCACTATTCCTGTTGGAATTATAGGCGCGCGCCTCTATTATGTGCTTTTCGACTGGATGAGCAATCCCGACCACTATAAAACATTTCTTGACGTAATAGCAATCTGGGAAGGCGGACTCGCCATCTACGGCGGAATAATATTCGGTGCAATAACCGTTATTATCGTAGCAAAGGTCAAAAAAATGTCCGGTTCGACCCTTCTAAAAATAACCGACGCGGTAGCCCCGGGAGTTATGATCGCTCAATCCTTAGGAAGATGGGGAAATTTCTGCAACGGCGAAGCATTCGGAACACCCACCGATCTCCCTTGGGGAATGACGATAAACGGCAGCGCTCCCGTTCACCCAACCTTTCTTTACGAATCGCTCTGGAACGTGCTTGGATTTATTCTTATAAATCTCTGCTACAAGAAAAAACGCTTTGACGGACAGATAATGCTTATGTACGTATCCTGGTACGGATTGGGCAGAATGTTTATCGAGCTTCTCCGCACCGATAGCCTTACCAACGGCGGTTGGCTCAGAGTTTCATCGCTCGTCGGTCTGCTCTCCTTTGTTATAGGCGGCGGCTTGCTTCTTTTCTTCTTTATCAAAAACAAGGGCAGAAAAGCCTTTACGCCTGTTAGCGCAACAGCTTCCGAGACAAACGGAGAAAGCGCAGAAGCAACTATAGATGAAGACTCGGCTACCGAGGACGTAGCTACCGAGAATGGCGAATGCTCCGACGGCAACCTTTCAGAGCAAGAAGCGCAAGAGGAAAATCAGGAATCACAACCCAAAGAAACACAAGAAACACAAGAAAATACAAACAACAGTGAGGAAAATAAAAATGGCAACATTGATTAACGGTAAAGAAATATCTGCAACGATAAGAAATGAAATCAAGGCAGAAACCGAGGATTTTGTAAAAAAAACAGGAGTACGTCCCGGTCTTGCGGTAATAATCGTAGGCGAGGATCCCGCATCTCAGGTTTACGTAAGAAATAAAAAGCGTGCTTGCGACGAGGTAGGCTTTTATTCCGAATCCTACGAGCTTCCCGCAGAGACCACGCAGGAGGAGCTTAACGCGCTCGTTGACAAGCTCAACAAAAACGATAAGATACACGGCATACTTTGCCAACTCCCTCTCCCCAAGCATCTTAATGAAAACGAGGTTATAATGAGAATCAATCCCGCAAAGGACGTTGATGCCTTCCATCCTCAAAACGTTGGAAATATTATGATCGGCGACTATTCCTTCTTACCCTGCACTCCCGCGGGCGTTATGGCTCTTCTTGAGCGCAGCGGAATTGAGGTAAACGGCAAAAAATGCGTTGTTGTAGGACGCTCCAACATTGTAGGAAAGCCTCAGGCAATGCTTCTTCTCCACGCAAACGGAACGGTAACTATCTGCCACAGCCGCACAAAGAATCTCGCAGAGGAATGCCGCGCAGCCGACATTTTGGTCGTTGCTATAGGAAAAGCCGATTTCATTACGGGTGATATGGTCAAGGACGGAGCGGTCGTTATCGATGTTGGAATGAACAGACGCGCAGACGGCAAGCTCACAGGCGACGTTGATTTTGCAAGCGTTGAGCCCAAAGCGTCTTACATCACTCCTGTTCCCGGAGGCGTTGGACCTATGACAATAACAATGCTTATGCAGAATACTCTCACCTCAGCAAAAAATTCCGTAAAATAAAATGTACCGATACGAAACGCATATGCACACCCTGCCCGTCAGCAAATGCGCAAGACAAGGTGTGCGCCAAAATCTTGAATTCTACGCATCATTGGGATATGACGGCATATTTATAACAAATCATTTTCTCGACGGAAATATAAACATCGACAAGAGCTTACCATATGAAGAACAGCTTGAATTCTATTTTTCGGATTATTACGAAGCGCTCAAGCTAAGTAAGGAAATAGGGATAAAGGTTTTTCTCGGAATTGAAATTTCCTACCGAGGAACCGATTTTCTCATCTACGGTCTTGACAAGGAATGGTTTTTAGCTCATCCCGAAATAATGGATATGAAAAAAAGCGATGAGCTCGCGTTTTTAATTGAAAACGGCGCGCTTGTTATTCAAGCGCATCCTTACAGAGAAGACAGGCATATCAATCATATCCGTCTGTTTCCGCGCTGTGTGCACGGCGTTGAGGTCATAAATGCCTCGCGCCCCGATTTTGAAAACGCAATGGCAGACGCTTATGCCGACGCATATCAGCTTTTAAAGATCGCAGGCTCGGATAATCACGCAGGCAACAACGCGAAACGCTTGGCGGGTATTGAAACCGCCTCTCCGCTTCTCGACGAGAAGGATTTTATAAGCAGAGTAAAAAGCGGCGATATAAAGATCTTCACTTTAGCACCGTAAACAAAATCGCACCAAAAAATTTATAAAAAACGCTTTACTATCAATTTTTGATAGTAAAGCGTTTTTTGTAGATGCTCTTACGAATCTTTATTTTACAAATAACTCGATCACTTAATCCTTAATCTTTGAGATGACCTTTTTCTGCCATGATCTTTCATGACACTTAGGGCATTTCATATATCTCGTTCTGCCTCTATGCATAGAAGCGAAAACACTGCTATATTTTGGAATATGACGGTGCCCGCATTTTTTGCACTCATAATAGCCTGCTATCTGCTCGATCCGTATCATAAACGGAGTAAGCACAAGCACAGGAATAAATCCAATAATAATAAGAACGATCCTCATCCAATCCTCAATCGGCGCATAAGCGGCAAAGACGCAAAGCGCAAGCATCAGAGCTATACTTACAAAGCCCATAACTGTTTCGATCCTCAATAAGCGTCTGTCCGCCCGTTCTTTTTCTTTTACTATTTCAAGCAAGTTATTCTCTAATTCTTTATTGTATTTTTCCATTACTACAACCTCCCCGGAAAGTAAATCGTTTACGGTTATTTCCAACATCTCACAAAGCTCAAGCATTATCGAGGAATCCGGCAAGGAACGTCCGTTTTCCCATTTCGACACTGCCCTATCTGTTATATTGAGCTTTTCCGCCAGCTGCGCTTGTGTCAGATTTTTAAGCTTTCGTCGTTCAGCAATGAATTTACCGATTTTTATTTGGTCCACAACATCACTCCTTTCACTTAAATTGTACACGAATTTTTAAAAAAAGTCTACATACCAACGGTTGAGTGGGGAGTTCTCCCGTTGGAAATATCATTGGTTTGGCAAAGGAACTATTCTGCTTACACCTCTGCCTACCCGAGCTACGGTTATCCTTCTGTTAGCGTAATCTGCAATAATTCTCCGCGTTATATTTTAAGCCGTATACCGAGCTTTGCAAAACAATTGCTCCAACGACCGCAGTTATCGACAACACCAAAGCAATAACCGAAAGAACAAACGCAGATTTTCTTATTGAAAATGAAAGCTTCTTCTTTGCATTATGACTTTTGTGCTTGCTGTGATGCTTATGATGACTGTGATGAGAGTGATGACTGTGATGAGAGTGATGAGCGTGAACACTGTGATTTTCGTGATTTTCGTGTTGATTCTGATCCATAAAGTCTCCTATCTTCTCAAGCAACAATATTGACTTGACTTAAGAATCGAATTTATCTATGACATTATACCATAATTTTTACAAAAAGTAAATAGGACGGTGACTTTCTTTAGAAATTAAACCGCCATGGCAAACGGGAGGCTAATAGCCTCCCCTACAACAAAAGCACTATCATCCACCCGCAAAAAAAGCGGCACCCATGAATGAGTGCTGTTTTTGTATCGAAATAATCCCTTGCGGGTGACTGTTGCACCAAATTTGCACCAAAATTACACCAACATTCAACGCTGTTCTGTTCGACAAATTGGAATTTATTTAATTCTGTTTTTTCATTTCCATATACGGTAAAACATCGTATCCACACTTCTTGTAAACATTCACAGCTCTCTCATTCTCAACCTCAACCTCTAAACG
>JAFQPL010000054.1 GCA_017411785.1 Clostridia bacterium | reverse complement strand
TTTTTATTAGTTAGTTTGTGTTAAAGATTTTTGCTACCTTTTTTCAAAAAGGGTCGGCAGTGCCGACAGCCAAACTCGATGTTTGCGATATTAAATTTGTTACCGCATATCCCGACAAGATAAAAGTAAAACGCTCAACCGAGAACAAATCTCGATTGAGCGTACTTTTTTTGAAAAACAGCCCAAAATCTTTCCTGTTGAAAAGTTTTTGGCGCTACCTTTTTTCAAAAAGGTAGCAAAAACCCTTAACACAAACTAACTAACTCTCAAAATTCGAGAGATCGACAGAAGCGAGGTCTGATTGAGAGATACGGCCTTTAGTTTTCTCGTAATAAGCGACGTTATTACGCACCATAAATGCGAACTGAGCGTTGGGGGAGCGGTTTTCCTTTTCGCAGACGAAAAGGAATTTTCTCAAAAGCTCCTCAGAAACGTTAAGCTCGAGCTTAATATTATTTTTCATAGCTTATTTCTTCTTTTTATTATTTTTAGCGGCTTTAGCCTTTTTAGCCTTAGGGTCGTCCTTATTCTTACGAACGGTGCGTGAATCCTTGGTTTGCTTTTTATTTGAGCGAGCGAGAAGAATTGCGCCGACGATGATACCGATAAGAATAAGAGCCATAACTACTATAGCTATTACGGTAGTTTTTTTATTTGTAGGCTTTTCTTCCTCTGTCTCCTTTTCGGTTTCTTTTTCGGTTTCCTTTTCTGTCTCCTTTTCGGTCTCTGTTGCCGACTCGCTTTCAGCAGGAGCTTCGGTCTCTGCGCCCTCGCCCGATTCCGTTTCGGGAGCGGCGGGAGCTACGGGGGTAAGAGTAGGAATAACGTCAATGCTGTCCTTTGCAAAGAGATTCATTTTAGCGTCATCCGAGAGAGTTGAGAGATAATCGGAGTTAAGAGAAACCTCTTTAAGCGAGTTCGTTGAAGCAAAAGCCTTTTCGCCTACAGACGTTACCGTAGAGGGAAGATTTATCTTTTTAATATAGGTGCAAGCCTCGAAAGCCGAGCTGCCGATAGAGGTAACTCCATTGGGGAGAGTTAATTCGCCTGCCACGTAGGTTTTGTTTTCAAGCTTGCTGCAAAGAGAGGTACAGAAGGCAAACGCGCTGTCACCGATAGCGGTAAGGTCTTCGCCGAAGGATACGCTTTCAAGCTTGTAAAGATTATAGAAGGCGTAGTCGTTTATCTCGGAGATCTTTGTAAGCTCGACCTTTACGATGTAAGCGCGGAGCTTGTACCACGGGATCTGATCATTGAGGGAGCTTCCGTTATTTATGGTGATCTCCTTGCCCTCGGGTAAGATCGGAACGGCTTCGTTGCTGTTGCTTACTATAGAGAGCGTTTTGGTTTCGTTGTTGTAGCTCCACTTTACGTTTTCAAATACGGTAGGCTCAACGCTTGCCACCGACTGCTGTGAGCCGCAGGATGCGAATATTGCGAGTGAGGTAATAAGAAGCGCGGCGAGCGCGATTACAGATATAAATTTTTTCATTTTTCGGTTCCTTTCGATAATGGGAAATAGCGGGTCAGACCTTAAACATCATATCGCCGTAGGTCGGTAAAGGCCAATATTCCGACGAGGTAAGCTCTTCCATAGCGTCAACGTGCTCGCGAAGGGTTTCCATTGCGGGAATAACGTTATCGTGATAGCTTTCCGCGCGCGCGACGTTGTCGGGGATAGAGGCGGTGATCTTTTCAATTCTCAAAAGCTCCTCAAGAGCGTTGTACGCCTTATAGGTAAGAGCCGAGAGTTTTTTGATTATATCTCGCTCGACCGCGCAGGAGCCCGGGATAAGCTTTTCCTTTTCGTTAGCGCCGTGAGCGAGGTCGCCCATATAAGCGTTGACTGCGGGAATGATATCGCGGCTTGCCATTTCTATCATGGTGAGAGCTTCGATATTTATTATTTTGGAATAATTTTCAAAGAAGATATCCTCGCGGGAGTCTATTTCAACCTTGCTCATTACGTTGTGACGCTCAAAGAGGGCAACGTTTTTGGGAAGATTGAAGCATTTAAAGGCGTCGACCGAGCTTTCGAGATTGAGCAGTCCGCGGCGGGCAGCCTCTTTTTTCCATTCGTAAGAGTATCCGTTACCGTCGAATATTATTCTGCGGTGCTCGGTAAATGTCCGCTTTATAAGCTTTGCTACTGCGGAATTAAAGTCGTCCGCGCTCTCAAGCTCGTCGGCAAATACACGGAAGCTCTCGGCAACCGCGGTATTAAGCACTACGTTGGGAAGCGCTATATTCTGTGACGAGCCAAGCATACGGAACTCGAACTTATTGCCCGTAAAGGCAAAGGGCGAGGTACGGTTTCTATCGGTCGTATCCTTGCGGAAGGTGGGAATTGACGGTATTCCGAGATCCATAACTCCTGCCTTCACGCCCTCATAGGTCTTACCGTTTATTATAGCGTCTATTATCGAGTCAAGCTCCTCGCCAACAAAGATAGAGAGAATGGCGGGGGGAGCCTCTGCCGCGCCTAAGCGGTGGTCGTTGCCCGCGTGGGCGACCGAAACGCGAAGAAGGTCCTGATAGTCGTCTACCGCTTTTACAATAGCGGCGAGAACAAGCAAGAACAGGATATTGTCCGCGGGTGTCTTTCCCGCGTGGAGCAGATTTTTACCCGTGTCGGTCGAGATAGACCAGTTGTTGTGCTTACCCGAGCCGTTTACGCCCGCGTAGGGCTTTTCGTGAAGCAGGCAGACGAGTCCGTGGCGCTCGGCGATCTTTTTCATATACTCCATTATGAGAAGATTCTGATCGACCGCGAGATTTGTTGAAACGTATACAGGCGCAAGCTCGTGCTGAGCGGGCGCTGCCTCGTTGTGCTTTGTTTTTGAGTATATACCCATCTTCCAAAGCTCCTCGTCAAGCTCGGTCATATACGAGTTTATACGGGTCTTGAGCGGGCCGAAATAGTGGTCCTCAAGCTCCTGCCCCTTGGGAGAGTGCGCGCCAAACAGCGTTCGTCCCGTGTAGAGCAGATCCTTACGCATATCGTAAAGCTGCTTGTCTATTATAAAGTATTCCTGCTCCGCTCCGACGGTAGTGTTTATGCGTTGAGATTCGGTATCTCCGAAAAGACGGACGATACGCAGAGCCTGAGTGCTTATTGCGTCCATAGAGCGAAGAAGGGGCGTTTTTGTGTCGAGCGCCTCACCCGTATAGGAGCAGAACGCCGTGGGTATGTAGAGCGTGCCGTCCTTAACGAAGGCGTAAGAGCCTGGGTCCCATGCCGTGTAGCCTCTTGCCTCAAAGGTGGCGCGCAGACCGCCCGAGGGGAATGACGACGCGTCGGATTCGCCCTTTATAAGCTCCTTGCCCGAAAATTCCATAACTATCTTGCTTCTGCCGTAGGGCGAAAGGAATGAGTCATGCTTTTCGGCAGTAAGACCTGTCAGGGGCTGGAACCAGTGGGTGTAGTGCGTTGCTCCCTTTTCGATTGCCCAGTCCTTCATGGCGGCGGCAACGGGAGTTGCTATCGAAGCGTCTATCGTTTTGCCCGTTTCTATAGTTTTTATCAAGGATTCGTAAACGTCGGGAGCAAGCCGCTCCTTCATTACGTCCTCGTTAAATACCATACAGCCAAATAGCTCGGGTACGTTTTTTGTCATATTGATACCTCTTAAAAAAATAATGTATGTTTGTTCTTAAATAAAATCCTATTATATAATTATATACTATAATTTCTTCAAAGTCAAGGTTTTTTTAGCCTGCCGCGCCGTTATCTTCGGTTTCGCCGTTCTCGGCGGGCCCGTCCTCGGAGAAGAATTCCTCAAACACCGAAGCGACTACCTTCGACGCGTTTGCTCCGACCTCACCTGCCTCAAGTATGCAGGAGCCTACTATCTGTGGGGAGTCATAGGGAGCAAAGCCCGAAAAGAGAGCGTTATCGGGCAGTGTTGAGTTTGCCGTGACCTGCGCCGTACCTGTTTTTCCGCCCGCTTTTACGCCAACGTCGGCGAAGTATTTTGTGAGAAGGTCGCTCTCGCTTATAACTCGGCTCATCGCGTTTTTAAGCGTCGCGTGAGTTGACTGTGAGAATTCTATTTTTTCCGCGACTGAGGCTTCGCTTGTATAGACCGTGCTTCCGCTTCTGTCCTTTACGGTATGAAGCAGGTGTGCGTTGTATCTTGTTCCGCTGTTTACGATGCTTGACATATAAACGCTCAGCTGAAGGGGTGAGTAGAGGTGGTAGGACTGACCTATAGCGCCTGTGGCGTTATCTATAGTTCGCCATTGCTTGTCGTATTTTTTGCAGTAGTCCTCGCTTGCCACAACTCCGATTCGCTCACTCAGCTCTATTCCCGTGGGTTCGCCGAGTCCTAACGATCTTGTATAGGGAGTTATACTGTCAAGTCCGTTTTCGTG
>JAFQPL010000053.1 GCA_017411785.1 Clostridia bacterium | reverse complement strand
CGCGCTCTTCCTGTTGTGACTAAGCCTCTGTCTGCGTCGCTTCGCGTCTTGCCATTCGTCAAGTCACTGCCACTCCTTTTTGCTCGCTTCCTCCGCCACCGGCGGCGCTCGCAAACGTCCCCAAGCTGAGCCACACCTCGTTATTCAATTGTTTTCGCGCCACGCGCTCTCCCTGTTGTGACTAAGCCTCTGTCTGCGTCGCTTCGCGTCTTGACAATCGCCAAGTCACTGCCACTCCTTTTTGCTCGCTTCCTCCGCCACCGGCGGCGCTCGCAAACGTCTCCTGTTGCAACTAAGGCTCTGACTGCGCCGTTGGCTTGTCAATCGCCAAGTTGCTGCCACTCCTTATTGCTCGCTTTTTCCGCCCCTGGCGGCGCTCGCAAACGTCCCCAAGCTGAGCCACACCTCGTTATTTAATTGTTTTTGCGTACGCTTCGTTGCAACCGTGCCTGACACTCGTATATTATATCACGGTTGCAACGATTTGTCAATATTATTTTTCGTTATTTTCGCTCTCTGAATTTCTTTTCAAGGTTTCTATAAATCCCGTCGCCGTAAATATCGTATATCCAAAAAGCTTTTCTCCCGATCCTGTCGGTATCGTCGATCCGTCACTTCCCTTTCGGTTGACATCCATCACCGCAGGATTTATTAAAATCGCCTTAACGCTATGCTTATCGTTATCATCTATTTCATCGGGAAAGGCTATCGGGACCGTTATACTTCTATCCTTAAAATCAAAAATAGTAGCTATCCGACTTTCTCTTGCTATTTTGGTATATTTCATTTCATTCTTAGAAAGAAATGTGAAGCTTGCCAAAAAGCGTTTTGAGGTAGCATATTTTACATAATAAGTCCAGCCACCCGCCTTAAGCTTAAAATCGACCTCTTTCCCGACTGTCCATTTTAGCGAACGGAAAAGTTTTCTTCTTTGTTCAAGCTCGTAACTGTTTTCCTTACAAATCTTTTTAAGCTTTCGCAAAAAGCTCAGCCGACGTCTTGGAAGCTTGGTTATATTAACCAACAAAATAGCAGTCACCACAATCGCAAGCAGTGTTGCGATAAGCACTCCCGTATATTTAGCCATCATATAAATGCCTATAGACATTAAGAAAAGCTCAACGGCAAAAAGCAGTCCGATAAGTATTTTAAAGAGAAAATCCCGTATAGCTCTGAATGTGGGGTTAACCTTTTTGGTAACTCCGTAAGAACGATAAAGAGGGATATCCTCGCTTTCAACTCGCAGTCTTTTCTCACCTGTTATTTCATCGCTTTTCAAGTTATCACTTTTCATATTTCCTCTTATAATTCAAATTACAAATAGACTATTGCAAAGCAAAAGCTCTGCAATAGTCTATCATTTTTTGTTTTAATGCGTAATGAATTTTATCGAATAGTCAATCAAAACGTTTGTCTTGTAAGCGTCAAGCAATGCGCTCGGAACACTTATCTGAAGATTTACATTAGCACCAAGGAAGATATCCTTACCCGCAAATACGCTTGCGGCGGAAGTATCAGTAAACTTAACAGTAGAAAATCCGGTATTGGCAAAGGCTTCGTTTCTAACTGTAACCGCGCCCGCAATCTCAAGCTCAGTAATATACTTTGAACCATAAAACGCTTTATCGAATATCTCTGTTACACTATCCGCAACGGTAAGCTTTCCGTCTGCAGTCGTCAGCGCCTTAGGACATACCAACAAGGTCTTACCATCTTTGGTATAAAGCACTCCGTCCAGTGTTTTGAACTTATCATTACCGCTTATAGAAAGCGACTTAATAGAATCAGCGAGATCCGCGGTAGTAAAGCTCAAATACGACATACCCGAAGGCAACGTAACATCGGTAATCTCTGAAAGCGCCGATATAAGCGAGGGCTTTACCGAAACTATGGTAAAGGTTCCCGCTTCAGATGTAAGACTTGAAGGAAGCTCAAGTATACCGCTTTCCGGGAATGTACCCTCAACATAATCAAGATATGCGGTGGTAGTGCCGTCAATTACCTCCCAATAATAAGTGAGAACATAGGGCGAAGAAGGATTTCCCGGATTATCGATTTCAATCTTGGAAGAATTTCCGAATTTTTTGAAATGAGTTTCATCAAAAGGGATTCGGCCAAAAGTTTTTGACATATACTCAGCTTCGTATTGCTTGTAAATGCTTGCAGGGACGTGAACAACAACGTTTTGTGCTTGAGATGAAGATACAATATATGAACCACCCAAAGTCACAACATTATCCTTGTTTAAAATAGTAATCTTTGTCAACGAACTGCATCCATCAAACATATTACCTGATAAATTTACAGCGTTTTCACCCAAAGTAACACTTACAAGTTTATAATTATTTCTAAAAGTGTAAGTACCGGTCGCCGTTTTAAAGGAAGGGAAATATACAGATTGAAGCAATTTACAATCGTAAAAAGCATAAGATCCAATTTCCTCTAATTTAGGCGCCTCTAATTTTTCTATACTGGAATTACGACAAGCATCTGCACCAACCACACTTACGTTAGAAAGGATAAGCCGCGTAACTCCTAAAAGCATCTTCTCGTTCTTCGAAGATGCCGAAGCTTTTAATGCACCAACGTCAATAAATTTAACATTGTCAGCAATTATAAAATCTTCTATTCCTGTAATGCCCACAGCGCCATACGCATATTTTCCGAGGCTCACAACATTATACACGTCAGAATTACTATCCGTAACGGTATTTGGCGTTATATATGTAAGGTCGGAATCTCTGAAATCACCAAAGCTTCTTAAATTGAGGTCCGGAGAAACAGAGAATAGAGATACCTCATTATTTACAGTATCACTCTTTGAATATATATATCCCGGTAATCTCAAAGTGCCCGTTATCTGTATCGGAGATTCATTTTCCTTATTTCTCGCTATAATTACTGAATAATCATACCAATCAGACATAATAACGTCAGAAAAGTTTTTATCCGTTAACAAATAATTATTAGACATTGAAACGGAAGTTACAACCTTACTGTTAATAATACTGTTTACATTAGGAAGTGTTATTTCAGTAGAACCGCCTATATAATTTATAAATCTTATATAATTAGATTTCAAAGAAGATGTGGAATTATAAGCAATATCATCAGAATATCCAACATATACAGCTCTTAACTCCGAGCAGCCTGAAAAAATTTCAGAAGCGGCTTCATCCGAGCCCTGAGGACGGCTTCTTGAAAGATTTGGAAGATTTGCTATAATAAGATTTTTGTTATTTGTAAAGGTATCCGCTCCAACCTCTTCAAGCTTTTCACCCACTACCATTGCCATATTAACACCCTGGAAAGCAGAACGACCTGCTTTTTCAACCTGATTCAGATCGATCGTAACACAATACTTTCCAAAATCGGTCTTTTGCGCATCAAATGCATAATCTCCTATTTTAGTAACACCTTCGTGTATATTGATATTTTGCGCAATAATAGCAGTAAAATGATAAACGGCGGATCCAATTTTATTTACAGGATATTTCACGCCATCATGAGTAAATTCCGAAATCGTTACAAAATTTTCTCCTGCCATATTTATTTCAGGAAGCATACAAGCAACAAGCTCCGCGTTACTTCCATTAACAATATAATAATATGCAAGCTCATCGCCGGCCTTAAGATC
Organism: Clostridia bacterium; assembly: GCA_017411785.1. Classification (GTDB taxonomy): domain Bacteria; phylum Bacillota; class Clostridia; order Oscillospirales; family CAG-272; genus HGM12713. Next base: position 15,479 of record JAFQPL010000053.1, on the reverse strand, counting down.
TGTTCCTTCCGCGTTTGCAGGAATAAGATCCTCCCACGTATTATCTCCCATTTCTGTAACACCGGTATAGGTAGATGTTGCGCGATAAAGAGGTGCATAGGTTTCATTTACAAAAATAAACCTGTAATCTGCAGCAAGTGCTGTAAATCCTTCATTATACGAAGTTATATTCATTGCATTTTCGGTATGAATATAAAATCTTGCATAAACATCATACCCATCATAACTTGACGATTTATCTGCGGAATAAAAGCCTGCATTCGTTGAAGTTTTTTCAATTACACTTATATCTACTCGCTCTAAATTATCGCACATATAAAGATCTCTGTTACCTTCAACAACAGAAAGCATCGGGAGATCAACGGTTTTCAAAGCATCATTATACGCAAGATTGTATCCGCCTTTAAGCGAAGTAAGCAATGGCGCACTAAAAGAATTAAGCTTATCGTTATTTTGGAATGCATATCCATTTATCTCGGGGTTACCTGCTATAATAATACTCTTAATTCCAAGCGAAACATTAGTCGTGCTGAGGCTACACGCAAAGGCATATTCACCAATATTTGATACAGTTGCATTAAGAATAAGATCTATTCCTTCCTCATACTTAAGCTTATCGTAAAAAGCATAAGGATCATATGAGGTTATGGTATATCCATCAATACTATTAAAATTAAATCCTGTTGCCGTAGCTCTGCTTGTGCCTGTATAGGCGACAAAATCACAAGTTGGATAATTAGAATCTACCGTGGTAACCCTATAGAAAAATTCTCCATTCCGAACAACACCGTTATCAAGGAAGATTTTTGCATACCAGTCAGCATATTTAGAACCGTATAACTCTCTATATGCATCTCTTGTATAATTATCGGGAACAAAGAAATACGGCGAGGTATTGGTATTCAAATGTATTCTTTCAACAACAGTTATAGATGTATAAACATACTTTATTCCGTCAAGAACCTCATTCGCCGACACAATTTCTTTTCCACCGCTAACATAATAAGAGTTATCCAACGTTGTCAACGCTTGCGGGAAGGTTATTTCGTCAACTCCCGTATTCGTAAAGATGTTTTTACCCCAAATGATGTCACGCTCAGGCATCTTTACATCGGTAAGAGCAGTCATTCCCTTAAATGCGTTATCGGGAACGCGCATATCCTCGGAGCCCGCCTCGGAAAGATCAAGCGTAGTAAGCGCGGTCATCGTCTTAATAAAGCTGTAGTCGCTATAGGAATCTCCGTTTTTAGTATCCACCTTAGAGTCAAGCACCTTGCCGCTATAGCAGATCACCTTCATCTCGGTAATTTCTTTAACTGCGGCAATTTTCTGATCGGCGCTTACCTTTTCACCGCTATAATATTCGATATAATCCTTAAGCGTTTCGCAAGTATCGCCGCCAAGCACGGGCGGTATATTCTCGTAATGAACTACTATTTTAGTAGGATCGCCGTTAACCTTCTCAACGTAGATCTCACGGTTATCGTACTCGATATCGTCGCGCTTCGTTCCGTCGGTCATCTTTACACCGGTTGAGAAGAAATATTCACTGGGGACATAGCCGTCGGCGCTATCGGGGAAAGACTCGTTCGGCGTTATAGCCTTTATCAATTCAGAGCCCTTATTTGCTATAATACGTGTATTATCAAGTCCGCTTTCGGTTTTAGCTTCATCATACTTTTTTGAATATCCGGGCAGATATATAGTCTTATCACCGCCGACTATACCGTAGTTGTCAACAAATATCGTAGGAGAAAGCAGATAAGTAGTATCCTGCGCCATATTCCGAAGATCTATAGCTTCAATACTTCCCTTGTTTATAAGGTGAAGCTTCTTGCAGTTTCCATCTGTCGAAAGCGCGCCAAGATTAGTGGAGTTTGCAACAACTATTCTTGATGAGCCGTCTACAGTCAAAGGCTTAAGCGATTCCGCAGAATCGGCAGTAGCCGCTTGGCAAACCTTCAATCGCTCAAAGGTAATACCCTTTGCCTCATCTGTCGAAGCGTTCGCGGTAAAATTACCGTCAACATAAACGTCGGCCTTACCCTCGGCAACGTTGTTTGCTCCCGTGAGCTTCATCGTAGCGTTCGGCAGCTCTATCTGGAAATGTCCGCCGTCACCCGCGCCGTTTTTCATAACCTTTATATGACCGTCAGCCGCAGTGCTAAGCTCAAAATAATCGTCGTAAATATAGGAAAAGATCAAGTTTCCCGTAATCTCAAGCGTAGTTCTTACAAGAACCACCTTACAGGGTCTCGTAAACACGAGGTCACCGTCGTGAGTTATCGGCTTTGCAGGGTCGCTCGACTCGATATATATCGTATCTCCGTAGCCGTAGCTTGCCATAGCGTCCTTGAGGGACGCCGTATCGGTTACACGGATAGTCTCAATTGCGCCGCCGTCATCCAAAGCACCCGTTTGCGCTACGCAGAACTTAGTTTTAAGATGGAAATTCTTATCTGAGAGATCAATGTTTGTTTCACCCACAGGAACGGTTATCCTTAAACGAATGCAAGCATAAGCATCGGTCTCACCCGAAAGTGAGGTCTTCTGTGTCTTATCAAATATGCTCGTAAGCTTTTCACCCGGCTCGGGATAGTTAGTATCAACGGCGTCAGTAATATAACCCGCACCGATATTATCAAAATCAGCGCTGCTCGGAAGCTCACTTGAAGCATCGTACATTGAGTACTCAAGCTGACCTACGTAATCATAGTTGACACCCTCGGATCTATCCCAATCAAATGAGAGCGCAACGTCAAAATCAATAGAATCCGCGTGCTTTTTGATAACAAAGAAAAGCTCTGTGCTATCCTTTATCTGCAAATCGGTATCGGTGATCTTCACAGTCTCACCCGTCGAATTTGAATCATCGGTAGGTGTAGTGAAAACGTCGCTGAGCTTGGTTCCGTTTCCGTCATAAACCTTTATATCGTAAAGGAGCTTTCCCGTCTGTATTCCAAGACTGTCGACCGAAACGTAATTTCTGATCCAGGCAAAGGAAAAAGCACCCAGAGCTATGATCAGCGCAAGGCTTAAGGAAAGTATTATTATTAACCTTTTAGCAGAGCCTCTACTCTTTTCTTTCTTCATTTTCATCTGCCACCTCTTTTTCTTTTTTTAGTTCCTTTACCAAGGAAACTATCTCGAAGACTATCAAGAGAGCTATCGGCGTAAATATAAGCAGCCAAAAGCCCCAATCGTTTAATATCACCTTATAAATTTTATCTATAATAACGGTCTTGTGTACCATGACCGCCTCAATATCACTCTTTTTTATCGGAGCATCAGCCGATTCATTGGCGTCCCCCTGTGTAATTACAGTGTCACCGTCGACCTCGATAACGCGGTGCGTGATCATCGCGCTCTCTCCCCCTATCTCACCAAGATAGGTCACAACGTCGCCGTCCTCGCCCGCGCGAAGCTCGCCGCCGTCATATTTCTTTGAAATTATAACATCTCCAACCACAAGATAATCAGACATAGACCCGGTACGTATAGAATACACCTGATAACCGAAAAACGTAGGCGGTTTGCCCTGCACCTTTGAGGCCACAAAAAAAACTATCAGCATTACCTCAAAAACTATCAATGCTACGCTCAGCGCCTTACCAATGCCCTTGAAAATCTTTTTTACCTTTTGCTTATCCATATTATTCCAATCTGAACTCAATATCTATATTATTTGCCTGATTGGACGCATCAGCAAATTTATCATAATAGAAATAACAGTCAAGAGTTATTACCGACGAAGCCAAAATATTTATTTCCGCTCCCTCTCCGTAAATATCAAGAACGTAATTTCCGCTTCCAGCGTTTCCTATTTCGCCTGCCTCGGCAAGACATCTGTAAACGTGATACTTATTTCCTATAACTACGTCTATATAAAAATGCTCAAGCAAGGTAGTATCATCAGTGGTAAATATCAGTGAAAGATTAGCCGTCTTTTCGCTGTCGGTCTTATTCTCTATCTTGATTTTAAACGGTGTAACCGAATCGGGAACCAAGCTTCTATCGTCAAAGGTAAAATCCTCATCATCTCCTAATTCCCTGTAATCACCGTTGCCGTCAGGAACTAACGCCCATGCGTCAAAGTTCTTATCGGCAATAGTCATCATACCGTTTTGATAATCAACATTTACAGACTTTACCTTCTTTTTTTCAAAGTTTGAAAGCCAAGCTACGCTCGTAACAACAGAAAGCAAAAGCAGAAGAGCGCCCATGGATAAAATTATTCTTTTTTTCATAATACGCTCCTCTCCTCAGGATTTTATAAATCAATTTAAAAGCTGTCAGTCAGCCGAAGCAGACTCTGAAGCCTTTTCAACCGGATCGGCGGTAAACTCGATAAGCAGATCCAAAGCAGAGCCTGCCACCTCGTCTTGGCAATCATCATCCACGCCCTCAAGCCAGATGCAAACGTTTACCTTTTTCTGCTCTCCGGGAGCAATCGTAAACAATGCGGTCTTACCCTCGAAAAAGCTATTAAAAATTTTAGCATCCGTGGATACCGTTTGCGCGTCCTCGGGAGAAATACCGTCAGCCTTATATCCTATACCGTCAACACGGTCATTAGTTATTCCCGTATGAAGCTCGCGAACAGGCAAAATACCGTCGGCGGAAGGAAGGAAAACACGAGTAACCCCGTCCACCGTTATCGACACTCTCATAGCGTTCAAAGGATCATGCGCTCCGACCGCACCTGCGTCAACAAGCTCTATTTTAGAGGAATCACCTAAATAAACGATTTGATCGGACATATTGTTAACATCCGCAGAAACCGTAAAGGTAAGATCAACGTAACCGTATTTCTTACCAAGCAGGGTATATTTACCCTCCTCGTTTGTTAACGCCGCTATCTCTTCAGGGTCAAGATCATTGTCGGGATCAAGCTTTTTAAGCGCGTCACCCGTCAAGCCGTATTCAAGCGCGAAGAAATCCTCGCTTTTTCCGCTACAGCTCGATACCGATTTCAGCTCAATGGTTTCAAGACCGAGAAGATCGTTAATATTGGCAGAATCTATATTATCCCCGTCCTCAAACTGAAAAGTAAGACCCGAGCCCGCAATTATTCTCATGTCGCTCTGCAAGATCTCAGGCGACCAATCACGCTTAAGCCACGCGTATGTTGCATAGGATAAAAGGATTATAAGCACTAAAGCAATAGCCATGGGACGAACTATCCTTAGCCAATTAACTTTTTTCTTTTCCGTATTACTCATTTCCCTTCTCCTTTCCAAATATTTTAATACTCATTACGGAACGGTTATCTCCCGAATATCTCCAAGAGCATACTCCTTAGTTTCGGCTGTACGGATATAAAGCTTTCTTCCCGACTCTAGATTATCCAAATTAGGATCGTTCTGCGAATAAGGGGTATTGACAGCATCCGCGTCAAAGCCGTAAAGGATCTCGTTGCCCATCTCCGCGCCGTTATAAGTAAGCGAGCCGTCATCTTTATTGAATACAACGGCGTCAATGTCTATATCACTGTTTTCGGCAGCCGCCTTTTTGGGAATTCCCACTAATTTAAGGTTAAATTTAATATTTCCGCCGCTGAGAACCGTGTTAGCCTCTCGGTCTGTTCCCTCGATCCAAACGTAAACGGTAAGCTTTTTCTCACCCGCTCCGTCAAAGCTGAGCAAGGAAACAGCCTCATTTGCCATAGTATCGGTTGCAAGCGCATTGTTGCCTACCGAAATTTTTTCGCTATCCCACGCAGAGTCACCCGAAACGTTGCCCGCGTCACTTACATTAAGATACTTATACGATTCCTCTGCGTTACCGTTGTAATTGATAGAGGACGCGTCGGATGCAAGCTCATATTTTTCGTTGGGAACCCACACTGTTATAACGTTTCCGCTTTCATCAAAAAATCCAACTCTTGCCGCTCCCGCAATCGCATCCTTACTAAAGGAATTGTTTGCGTCGGTCTTATCGGGATTAAGCCCCTGAACCTCAGAGCCGTTATGTAAATAAACGTTGAGGCTCTTGCTTGCGCGCACCTTAAGATCGAGCTTTACAAAATAACCGTCCTTGTCGGTAACATCTATACACGCGCCGTCCTGGCCGATTATAACGGTATCATCGTCGTTAAGCTCAACAGGATACCAAGCCTTTCCGTCGGGAGTAACCGAAATATCGGGATACTGCGCGGGAGACGCAAGCTCTATCTTTGAGAGCCACTCGTCAGGGGTCTCATCGTTTTTATCGTCTATAGCTACCTCAAGATACTCGCCCGCGGTTATCTTTCCGTTTTCACTCGTCTTTATCTCCGCGGTCTGCTCAAAAACGAACCAAGCGAGAGTTCCGACAAGCGCTACGCTAAGTATAACTATATATAAAATTATTGATAGCTTTACGTATTTTTTAGAATTTTCTTTCATAAACTCTCCTCTCACTCGTTAGAGTCATCTGCCACTGCTTTTGGGATGAATTTAAAGGTAGCATTCAGCTCTCCGCCCGAAATAGATTGATCACATTCTCTGTCGTTTCCGTCAAGCCAGATAACGATGCGGTACTTACCCTCACCGTTTAGCGTGCCGACCTTTATTCCGTCACCCACATCGCCCCATACGTATCTGACTCCGTCAAAGGTAATCTCTCCGCTCTCAGCGCTTACGCTGAAGCTCTTCTCGGCATCTCGGCTCTCCGCGGTAGCTATTATATAATCGGTCTCAAGCTTGTCATCGCCGTCCTTGTTGGTCAACACGTCGGGAATCCAAACAAGCTCGGTAACGTATCTACCCGATACGCCCGCCTCGGTCTCTGCCTCGGTTTCCGCCTCAGTCTCTGCCTCGGTCTCATTCTCGGTCTGTGACTCGGTTTCCGTCGCCGCTTCATCGGGTACAAATTTTAAAACCGCTACTCTTACGGCTCCCTTTAGAAAATCGGGAGACCCATTGGCAGCCGTTATACTTGTGCCGTTAGTCATATAAAGCTCATGCTCGCCCGCTATTGAAAGCGAGAAATCAACCGTTAAAAGATTATCGGCATCGGCAACCTTACTTTCCACGTCGTCACCCGACGGAGTATATGATGCGATAGCCTTTCTATATGTTTTTATTACCTCCGAGCCGTTTATAACCGTCTCGTAAGCATCCTTGAAAACAGGCTTGAAAAAGCTTGTTCCGTTTCCCGAGAGCGCGTTAGCCGCACCGCTTACGGTAATTCCGTCAGCAGTAAGATTATTGGGGTCTATAACGTCTATTTTAAGTCCGTCAACCGTCGCCCTTGAAGATGACGTAAACCAGGAATATGTAAGTGATATCATAACAAATATCACCGCCGCAACGAACATGACCTTAATAAGCGTCCGTCTGGTAAATCTTCGCTTTTTCGCAGGCGCGGCTTCGGCATCTATCTCCGCTTTGTCAACAGTCGGAACAGCCTTTTCCGCTACGGGAGCGGCGTTTTCAACAGCGGGAGCAATATTCTTTGCCGCCGCTGAGCGTTTTTTTGCCGCTATCCTGCGCTTATTCCTCTTTTTCTTGCTCATGCTCAGTCTCCTTTACGAGTTCTGCGCACTGCGCGGTAGGTGATCTTTTTGCCCTCGGATGTTCCGTAAAGAGCCTCAAGCCTTGCCTCTCTGCGAGCCTGCTTTTTCATTTCAAGAGCCTCGCGAACTCTCTCCTCATCAGCAAATCTCTTAGCCTCGCGCTCAGCCGCCGCCTTTTCCTCTGCGGCAAGTCTCTCTGCCTCACGCTCGGAAGCGGCTCTTTCCTCCTCGGCAAGACGTGCGTCAAGACGGGCTTTCGCATCCGCATCCTCACGCGCAAGTCTTTCCGCCTCACGCTCGGCTGCCGCCTTTTCCGCCTCAAGTCTGCGAGCCTCCTCGTTGGCAAGTCTTTCTGCCTCACGTTCAGCCGCCGCCTTCTCCTCCTCAAGTCTGCGAGCGGCATCGCGCTCCTCAGCAATAGCCTCAAACTTGGAGCGGACCTCGCTTTCAATACGAGAGGTCTCGCGCTCTAAGAACTCGTTTCTGATTCGCTTGATCTCCGCCTCACGCTCTGCGTTTTTGCGTTCAAGCTCCTCCTTATCCGCAATTCTGTCGGCTCTCGACTTTCTGTGCTTTGCGTCAACTGCCATTCTGGTATTCTCAAGAGTCATAGCTCGCTTAAGTATACCCGCAACCTTTGAGTTTTCATCGTTTTTAGCCTTTTCCGCCTCCTCGGCGCGCTCAACGAATATCCTCTTTATCTCATCTATCTCAAGATCGTAATTTTCAATTATCTTATCTATATCCTTCCTTACGATATTGGGAAGGATCTCTTTTCTGCGCGACGAATAATCGTCATGCTCCTCGGTTCTGCCCGAATTATTCTTTGATATAACGTATTCAAGAGCAATAACCGAAAGCATATCGTCAAGGAATCTGTCGCTCGGAATAGCTTCACGCTCAACCTGATTTACGTTATAGCCTCTGTCCTCGTACCGCTCAATAAACATCCAAAGCTCAACAGCCTTTTTAAAATCCTGATTCTTTGTAAGAACGTTAGTCATAGTAAGAGGCGGACGAACAAGAGTGCATCCCTCAAGAGTGCGTATAAGCTGAGAACCCATAAAATCGTAAAGAATTCTGCGGATTCTCTCAACTCTCTGCATTGAGCTGAGAGTTGAAACGTCGGCGTTTATCTTAAGGTCCTCCTCAGCAAGATCAACGTGAGGTGTAGTATAGGAAAACTCAAGCTTATAGGCTATCTGATCTCTGCCCGTATCAAAGCTTCCGTCAAGACGCATCTCAAGCATATCCTGCGCGCCTGTCCTTGACATAAGCGCCTGAAGACGCTTATCAAGAAAATACTGAAGCTTTTGCAAAAGCGTGTAAATAAAACGGTTTTCGTAGGTCTCAAAGCTCTCCTCCTTATGAATGTTAAGCATTCTCTGGGGAGTAACCTCATCGCCCTTAACGGTAGCTATCATATTAGTGTGCTGCGCCAGATGTCTTATAGACTCGGTGGTAACCGTTTTTACCATCTCGATAGGAAGGATCTCCTCCTCGTTTTTGATAAATCTGCGGGGATTACGAATAATGGTATCAAGCGGAATTATAGTCTGCTCAATCATCTCTACCCACGCGATATCAACGGTTCTCTCTATGTATTTCTCATAAAGATAAACATTACGCTCACCGCTCTTTACTGCGTTCATAAAGAAGGCAAAGAACTCATCGTCGGAAAGCTCGCCCAAAAAGCCGTCTGAATAACGGTCGTAAAGCTGTTCTATTTTATTGTTATCAATACGGTCTGCCATAGTATAGCTCACTCCTTAGGAATTCTTTGTCTTTCGCAAGTATTAAACAAGTCTCTTAAGTCTTCTTAAGTAGTCCTTTGCCTCTTGCATATTTTCCTCGCCGAAAAGCTCGGAGAGGTACTCGATAAGTCCGTCTATCTCATCACGGATAAACGCGAGGTTAAGAGCCTCAAACTTACGGAATATCTTGTTGGTAAGAACGTAATCAAGTCCGTCAACCTCAGTGCCTCCGCAGGCAACATATGCGGGAACAAAGTCACGAAGCTGCTTAACTATACGGTTACCGAACGCAAGACGGAAATGCTCTATAACGTAATCGTCAAGCTTTCCGATCTTCTCAAGCGACTCCTCGCTTACCTTGTACTTTTCTCTCGCCTCGTCAAACATAGCCTCAAGATGCTTGTAGGAGAGGTTGAGATTTTCTGTGTAGGGAGCGTCGAACTTAACGCCCTTGGTATTAATATTTATCGGTATTGCACGGTCGTAAACCTTATCGGAAATAGCAAAGGTCGAGTCATCGTTGTTAGCCGTACCTACGTACCACATATTCTCGGGGAGCTTAAAGCGTCCGTCAACGAGGTGCTTAGGGTCGGTGGGCCAACCGCTCGGAACAAGGTCAACTACCCACTCATCGCGCGAAGGCATCTCAAGAATAGAGAGCATTTCCGCAAAGTAATACTCAACTCGCGCAATGTTCATCTCGTCGAGTATCGTAAGATATACCTTATCGGTATAAGTAGACTCATACATACGCTTAAGAACCTCGGTCTCCGAGAAACGCTTTGTAAACTCGTTAAAGTAACCGAAAAGCTCGGAGCGGTCACGCCACGAGGGCTGAACCGACGCTATCTGAGTATCGTTCTGCAAGAACTTACCCCAAGCGTAAGGAAGCGAGGTCTTACCTGTACCCGAAATACCCTGAAGGATTATAAGACGGGTTGAGGAGAACGCCGCAAGGAAAAGACGGATGATCCTCGGCTCATAGTAAAGACCCATTCTTGAGCAGGCATAGTTTCTGAAACGGTCGCAGATCTCCTCAAGAGTGATCTCGTTATCAAAAATCTCTGCCTCTCTGTCATATTCAACGTAATCGGCGTCTATCTTGGTAAGCTTGTAGAAGCGGCTCTCGCCCTCCTTAAGAACACTGTCGCTCTCCTCGGTCTCGCCGTTCTCGCCAACAGAGTAATTTGAGAAAGGAAGATCGGGCGCGCCTGCCTTGAGAGCAAGGATCTTATCCTTCTCCTTGGTAAGACGGATGACCTGATTGTTAAGCTTTCCGACCTCCTCAAGAAGAGCCACCTGATTTTTGATCTTATTCTTATTGTCGATCTTCTTTTTGATGAGAATAACAGCTAAAATAACGATAGCAACGAGTATTGCCACCAAAACGAGCAGACAAAGGATAGCAAGTATCCAGCCACCCGCGCCGAAGCCGCTGTTATACTCCTTTATAAGATTTGCGTAGGCGGGGATGTTTATAAGGTCAAAAGCACCTCCAAAAACACCCGAAATAGCCTTCCAGAAGCCTCCGAAAAACTGCGCTAAAAGCTCATATAAGAATTTTACAAATGATTCCATTATATTGCCCTTTTCCTTCCTTGAAAGTTTATCTATATATTAGGTTTAAAGCCATTTATTTTCAAATTTAAGGTTTATCTTTTGCCCTTGCGCTTATTGCCCGAAGCGTTATTTTGCTTCTTAGGCTGCGCGCCTTGGCTTTTTTGCGCCGTATTGCTCCGCGACGCGTCGGCTTTGCTCGCCTGAGTCTTTTGCTCGGCGGGCTTTGCGCCTTGCTCTTGCTCGGCTTGCGCCTGCTTGGCAAGATATTCCGCAATAATTGCGTTCTTTTCCTCCTCGGAAAGCTCCGATTTGGTCTTGCTTATCTTCTCGGCTTCCTCCTCAAGCTCAAGCTTCTTGCTCTTAAGATAGAGCGAAACGAGCTTATACGCCTGCCAAGCTATAAAGCCAAGCAACGGAAGAACTAAGCAAAGAATAAAGCCTAACGGGGTTTTCAGGAAATCTATAAAGCCTCCCAAAAACGGAATTCTGAATTTGTAGACCGATTGAACGGTTTTTCGCGTTTTTACTACCTCGTCGGTACGCTCCTCGTTATCACCCTTGGTTATGTAGCCCGGATCATCGGTATCGGGATCCAGGATCTCAACAACGGTGTGAGTAACAACTATCTGCTTTCCCTCGTAGTAATCGTAAAAGGAAATAATATCTCCGACCTTTATTTCGGTATTATCGTCAATAAGCTTTCCTACGACGAAATCGCCCTTATTGATAGTACCCTGCATCGAGTCGGTCTGTACGCTTGAGAAAACGTAGCCCATAACGCTCGGCTGACCGCCCGTACGGTTTGCCGTAATGCTCGCCACAACAACGAGCGAGGAAACTATGAAAACTATTATAATAAGAACGTCGATAGCTATCGAACCTATTCTTTTTAATACCTTTTTCATAATTTCTCCTTTTTTCACTTGGGCGGCTTACCGCCCAAGTGAAACGTGTATCTTTTTAATATCAAGGTTCTGCAAAGCATTTAAGCTATTACTTACTCCAAGGTAAATTTAATAGCCGCAGTATAAGGCTTGCCCGAAATATTGTTCTGACAATCTGCATCCTGACCCTCAAGCCATACATATATGGTAGTCTTGAGATATTGTCCTTGAGGAACCGTAATCTTAACATCCCCTGCCGATCTCTTAAGAACAGCAGTTCCATCGGTATGCTTCAAGGTCGTCATATCAACAAGCTGAGTAGCAGCAGTCTCACCAAAGCGGTTAATATCAGTACCGGTTCCGTTTAAGCCGTAATATTTAAACGCATCCGACTGACCGGCCTCGGGCTTTATATTCTTTTGATACTCGGTAACGCCCGCAGGGATATGCTCAGTAGATTTAGGCTCATATATCTGAACCGCATCAATAGAGCTTGCCACAGGATAATCGTTTTGATTCTTAAAATCTTCAATACTGATCGAGCCGTGAGTCACTACAGCAACTCTAACAGCCAAATCAGTACGTTTGCCGCCCTCAGGTGCTATTTCCGTACCTGCCAAGGAAACCGTTATATCCTTACCGCCTGTTGAGTTATCAAAGTATATATCCTGCTCAAAATAATATCCTTCTTCCGAAACAGCTTCAATATCAAGCGTCTTATCCGTAGGACTTCCTATAGTTCCATTATAGAATGTAAGCTTACCGCCTGAAAGAGTTCCTGCCGTAGAAGACGGATTATGTTTACCGGTAAAAATATCTGTTTCCGGTTCTATAGCAACCGAAATATCAAAATTTGCAGGATATGGATCCTTAGAAATATAAACACCGCCGTCTTTAGAAACGACATCCATAGTTATTCCGTCAACTGTTGCCTCGTTCGACTCCGAAAACCAAGCATAAGTTACGCCTGTCAAGGTAAGTACAGCAACAAGCATCATGGCAACTGTGCATATCATCGCTTTTCTAAGTTGTTTTTTCATCATTTTTCCTCCTTATTTTATTAACTATCATCGTATACGTTTTTTGTGTTGTTTGTGTTTGTTTTTTAAAAAGGTTTAATTTCCGAACAGTGTATAAATATTAAGTTTCGGCTTCTTCAAGTGAAAACGTCAAAAACATTTTCACGTGGCCTCCCTTGATATCATTGGTACACTGTGGGTCACTGCCCTCTAACCAAACAACAAACGTATACTTAATAATTTCTTCAGGTTGAACGTTCTCCTCTAATACCGAAAACGCCTTTCGCTCCTCGGCAAAGGGAGTCGCATCAACTTCGGGGTCGCCGTTCGCACGGGGACTTGCGTAGGTTACGTAGTTGCCGTTCTTATACAGCCTTACTCTTATCGCTTTGTCCACGTCTTTGAAAACCGACGTTATATCAAGCTCGGCGCGGATATCCGCCTCCTCGCCTCCCGAATTCTTTAAGTAAAAAGTGTAAGCTAAATAATCCTTACCGTTACACTGTCCGCCCTCGCCCTCTATGCTCTCGGGCAATCTAGCGGCAGTAGTGTTATTTGCGCTGTCGATGCCTCCCGCGTTAAGCATTACGGTAGGGTTTGAAAAGTCCTTGCTCTCCGAGAGCGAAATTGCGGCTCTGTCCTTATCGGTATCTCCGATCTTTATCGAAAATCCGCTCTTTTCTCCAAAGAGCATTGCCGCTCCGTAAAAGATAAGCAATACCGCCAAAAGAGTTGCCAAAACTATCTCGGCTATTCTGAACCACGGCTTTCTGCCGACCGCGCCAAGAAAATCCCAAGCCTTCTCAAAGAAATTCTTCTTCGCCTTCGGCGCTTTTGGCGCTTTTTCAGGCTTTGGCGCTTTTTCTTTCTTACTCATCAGCCGCTACCTCCTCCTTTTCGGACTCGCCGTCGCCTCTGAGCGCTTCGACTGTAAGGGGCTTTCCGTAAAGATCACCCGCAAAGTAATCTATTCCTATCGCCGCAAGAAGCTCATACTCGCTCTGCTTGCGTACGTTTAAGAATTCCGCCTTGATTCCCATTGACTCAAGCATCTTGCTTACGCCTATAACGTATGCCTTGGTCTTTGTATTCGTTCCTATCTTATCAAGCAAATAAGGCTTTAAGCAAACGCACTTTATGGGAAGCTCGTCAAGATATGGGAATATCGAAAACCTGTCGCCCGCCTCGTCAACTATAAAGCTGAATCCCGCGTTAGCGTAGGGAGCAAGGACCTCGCTCCAATTCAAGCCCGAGCTTACCATATCGGCTTCGACGAGCGCAAAGCATATCTTTGACGTCTCGATCTCGTATTGCTCTGCCGTATCAAGCACGTATCGGTAGAAATCCTTATTTTTAAATTGCTCCGCCGAGACCTCAAAAACCACCCTCGGAATATCTCGCTCGGGAGTCCATATACTGTCAAGATTCTCGCACAAAAGCTTAAACGCAAGCTTTTCAAAGCGAACGTTCTGCCCGTTGCGCTCACCTATCGGAGCAAGTATATCTGCCTTAAGCGTACCGAAATACGCGTCGTTGACCTTTATCTTCACTCGGTAAGAGTTGATCTCCTTCACGCCAACCTTATAGCGCGGGAAATATTCAAGCTTTATTCCGTAAGTATCGGGTGAGGGCTTGTTCTTCTCGGTCTCATAGATAGCGCTTGCAAATTCGCGAAGAGCCTCTACGTCCGAAAGGAACGCGCTGACAAGCCGCTTATCGAGTGCGCCAACGGCTCCTCTCAGCTCAGCGACCGCGCTGTCAAAATCAAAAGTGCCCATCGAGCCCACAAAAAGAATATTATCAAATCTATCAACCACCGCGGTAATTCTTCCGACGATAGAAATGCTTCTCGAATCTCTGCCCTCGGGGAATCCTCCGCCCGTAAGCTCCTCGTGATGCTCGGTTATCGCCTTAAGCAAGCACCATTCAAAGCTCGGTCTCTCGTACGCGGGAAGATAGTACAAAAGCTCCTCGTTTATTACCTCTATTCCCTCACCTACGTGGCTCTCATATCTCTTTTTTCTGTGAGGAGCCGTGCAGTAAAAGGAATAATGGTAATCCCTCTCGATCCGAGACTTACCGATATCGTGATAGTAGACCGCGTCGATTATATTCTGCGGGTCGATATCAAGGCTTAAAAACCATTTCTTATCCTTCAGTCTCTCAACCAGAAAGGAAGCAAAAAGCGAGCTTCTTTCGCTATGCGCCCTTATCGGTGAAGGCAGCTTCATAACAAGCATATTCAGTTCTTTTTTGGAAATTCTGCGAACGTCATCCATTTCTTACGCTACCCTCTTTCCTTTTTTGTGATTTTTGCTTAATTTTATTCGAGCCACCGCATCGGTTTTGTGCATTTTTTCTTAAAAAATGGCGCAGAAAGCCCAATGCGATAAATACCCATTTTTGACATTATAGCACAACGCAATTGATTTTGCAAGTCTTTTTTGAAATTCTTATTGTATTTTTATTATTTTTTTAACAAAAAGCCTTCAAAAGCCAAAAATGAACGCCAAAATGGGGGACTTCCATAAAGCAGGTTTTACCTGCCGAAAAAATCAAACACGTAGGGGCGTTCTCTGAACGCCCGCGGACGAACACAGTTCGTCCCTACGGCAAAAAGGACAGAGAATTTCACATTCTCTGTCCTTTTTTCACACGCCTTGCACTGCAAGGTATAGTGTGTTACACCTTTTAAGTGTACTATCGGGAGGGAATGAGCCTCCCTTGTGTAAAGGGAGGTGGCACGCGTCAGCGTGACGGAGGG
>JAFQPL010000052.1 GCA_017411785.1 Clostridia bacterium | reverse complement strand
GGGAAGAGAATGGGAATGAAGGCAATAATAGTTCCCCCAATAAACGATAAGAAAACATTGTTTTTTAAGCTTAAAAGAGCGCTTGAAAAGCCTATTATGAAGAGTTATTTCCGTGATAAAAATAAATAAGACGCTTTAAAAGAAACCTTTTGTTAAGTTTTTTTACTTTGCTATTGACAAAGCGGTGTTTTTGTTGTATAATAATTCTACGCAAGTAAAAAGCGATTTGTATTTTTCACAAATGTGATATGGAGGAATATTATGGATAATATAGCAGGTGTCCGCAGAGATAGAGTTGCTGCTTTCAAAAAAGTCTTTCTTTTTGTAAAGCTTGGATTTTCCTTGGTGCTTTCTGTTCTCGGTAGCATTTACTTTGTTTGGACAATGTTTTACAATCAGCTCAATCTCAGACGTGTGCCTAATCCTACGGTTGCGGATTGTCTGAAATATTGCGAAAATAACAAGTTTCTGGTTATATCCGCTGTTATTTGTTGCTTTATTGCGTGTTCTTTTATCGGATTCCTTATTATGCACGCTATCCAGACCCTCGTTGTGAAATTTATGATGCGCAACGCGAACACAGGCGGTTAATAGTTGAATTGAATACATAAAAACACGGCAGGATCCCTGCCGTGTTTTTGCGTTTTAGATATCATTTTTTCCTGCGGATAAAAATGTTCGTGTTTTCTCGCTTTTCGGATTTTCGAAAAGCTCCTCGGGCGTGCCTTCTTCCTCAATAACGCCGTCCGCGATAAAAATAACCTTGTCCGAGACGTGTTTTGCGAATTCCATTTCGTGAGTTACTATTATCATAGTGCGCTCTGAGTCCTTGAGCGAACGGATAACTCGAAGCACCTCACCTGTGAGCTCGGGGTCAAGAGATGACGTTGGCTCATCGAAGCAAAGTATCTCGGGTGAGAGCATCAGCGCTCTCGCGATAGCAACTCTTTGCTGCTGACCGCCGGACAGCTGACACGGATACGCGTCTGCTTTCTCGGTAAGACCTACCTTCGCGAGAAGCTCCTCCGCGTGAGCCCTTATGTCTTTATATATTTCCTGACGCTCCGTATTTCCCTTCGCATCTGCTCGAAGCTTCGGCGCAAGCATAAGATTTTCAATTACACTATATTGCGGGAAAAGATTGAATTGCTGAAAAACAAGTCCGAACGAGAGCTGCGCCTCAAGAGTTACCGTTGGCTTTTCTCCGTCACGCGCGAGATAAACGCTTTTTCCGTTTACGAGGATCTCTCCGCTGTTAGCCGTCTCAAGAAAGTTGAGGCATCTTAGAAGCGTTGTTTTTCCTCCTCCGGACGAGCCGATTATAGACAGCACCTCGCCTTTTTTCAAAGAGAGATCTATTCCCTTAAGTACCTCGGTGTCGCCAAAGCGCTTGCGAAGGTCTTTTACTTCAAGTATATTCATAGGTACCCTCCTTACGCTTTAAAATAGTCGAGCTTCTTTTCAAGCTTTCCGAACGCAACAGTAAGTATTCCGACAAATATGAGATAGAACGCGCCCGCAAGGAAAAGCGGCCATATAAGACCGTTGACGGTCATAAATTCCTTAGCCTCAAATATAAGCTCGTAAACCGCTATCGTATTAGCAAGGGACGTATCCTTTATAAGCGTGATTATCTCGTTTGACATCGGGGGGATTATGCGTTTTATCACTTGAAGCAGGATTATTTTGAAAAATACCTGCTTTTTTGTAAGTCCCAATACCTGTCCGGCTTCGTACTGCCCCTTTGATATAGACTCAATGCCCCCGCGGTATATTTCCGAAAAATATGCCGCGTAGTTGATGGCAAACGCCGCGAGAGCCGCTATAAACCTTGTTGAAAATGTGGTGTCGAACCACACCCATCCCGTGTTCATCTGCGGCCAGACAAAAAGGTTCAAAATACCCGGAAGATAAAATATCGTGAATATCTGAAGCATAAGCGGCGTTCCGCGAAGCACCCAAACGATTATCTTCGAAAGAAAACTCAGAGGTTTAAATTTTGACATCGTGCAAAAGCACATCAGAAGTCCGAGCGGCAACGCGAGCAGCAGCGTAAAAATAAACAGAAAGAGCGCCGTTACAAATCCGTTGCCAAGCTTGGAACAGACGTCAAGAAAAAGTTCCATAAATATTATTTGAGAGCGTCGGTATTAAGTCCTACTCCGTATTTCTCTGCCAAAGCCGCAAGACTTCCGTCCGCGTATTTTGCTTTGAGGAACTTATCAAGCTCTTCCTTGAGATCGCTTCCCTTGCGGAGTCCGACAGCGAAGATCTCGTCGCCGTAGCTTGCACCGTCAAGAATCTCGAGATCATCGTATGCGCCCTTGCCGACAACGCTCTGAGCCATCGTGATATCGATGATAGCGACGTCACTGGTGCCTGCCTTGACCTCGTTAAGAGCGTCAACCATAGCCGTAACCTTGTTTATCTTAGTACCCTTTACGGTCTCCTCAGCAACGGTTGCGCCCGCGGAGCCGTTCTCAACGGCGATCTTTGCGTCCTTGACACCGTCCTTCGTAAGGGAGCTGCCCTTCTTAACAACGGCTACCTGCGCGTTCTTCGCGTAGGATACGGAGAAGTCGATCTCCTTGCCGAGCTCCTCGGTTGCTGTCATTCCGTTCCAAATGAGGTCGATCTGCTTGCCCTTAAGGTCCGCAACCTTAGTTTCCCACTTGATAATAACTATCTGGCAGTTTACGCCGAGAGATTTTGCGAATTGCTGAGCAAGCTCCGCGTCAAATCCGGTCCACTCACCCGTGTCCTCGTCGATATAATCCATAGGAGGATATACCGTAACGCCGACTACGAGCTTATTTGCTTCTTTTACTGCTTCAATGTCGCTTTTGCCTTTTCCGCAAGACGCGAGAGCGAAAAGCATAATAGCAACCATAAGAATAGCGATAATTTTTTTCATTGTCTTTTCTCCAATTTTGTATGTATTTTTCGCTTTAGTTTGCTAAAGCATTAATATGATACCACTTTGTTCGTGTTTTGTCAATCCTTTTTGTAAAGAAAAATGTTGAATTTTATTAAAAGCAACTGCGTTTT
>JAFQPL010000051.1 GCA_017411785.1 Clostridia bacterium | reverse complement strand
TATTCGTCAACAAAGATAACATCCTTGAGAAAGCTTTCGTTGTTCTTTTTCTTTAGTGCGGAAGCTTTAATATCTGCCCACTTTGTATCTGCCGTGAAGAGCATGGATACATCGTACTCAATAAGAGGATACTCATTAAGATGGGTAAATTCATTCGTCCTTGAGCGGAAGGGCTTGAGCATATCGGTGTTTATCTCAAAGAGCATCGTGGTAAGATTTTTAATTCCGCATGCGAGAGATGCTTTCTTGCTGAGAAGCGCAAGGTCACCGACCTTTACACCGTCAACGTAAATGTTGAGCCAAACTGTCTCGTCTGCCCAAACAGGCTTTTGCTCACGCTTAAAGGTGAATCCCTCCATATGTGTGTATCGGGACATGTTCTCAATAGCGCCCTTAGCGCGAAGGAAGAGCTCCTTCATATTGCTTGAATTACCTGCAAATGCGCCCGCTACGTGTCGCTCTTGCGTTGGAAGCAGCTCGCGTGAGTCGTAAGGTGACGTATAATTTTCATCCTTGAATATCTGAGCCTCTTCAAAAATAGCGAACTCACTGAAATATCTTTCGTTTTTAGCTACCGCTCCGCAAATGTTGGGGAGAAGCGAGGAGCGAATATAACTTTCCGTAGGAGAAGGCGGAGTTGAAAGCTTCAAAACACCTGTTGTGTCCTGAAGAATGGCATTTACAAGCTCATCCTCCATCCATGGATAAGTAAATATCTCTTGCATATTGCAGCGCAGAGCAAGATATTCCTTGATCTTGCGAACAAGGTCGACCTCAAGCTGATTTATAGCGCCCTCAAAGCTTGTTACAATGGGAGTGGGCTCGAAGTTTTCATATCCGTACATACGGGCTACTTCTTCCATTATGTCGGCTGTTATTCCAACGTCACCGGTTGATCTCCAAGTAGGAACAGTCAAGTGCATATCGGTGTCGGTGAATTCAACATCAAAGCCGAGAAGCTCAAGCTTTGTCTGAAGGTCATCAGAGGAAATCTTTTTGCCGAGCCTGCGCTCAAGCCAATTGATAGAAACAGTTATTTTCTTTCTTTCAAGCTTTTTTTCGTATTTATCGGTATAGGCAACGACTTTTATTTCGGGATAAAGCTCGGAGAAGAGCTGCATTGTCATAGAAAGAGCAAGGTCGCAGCGCTCGGGATCAATAGCCTTTTCATAGCGTGAGGACGCCTCGGTCCTGTTGTCGTACCGAAGCGCCGTACGGCGTACTCCGGTGGACTCAAAGTTAGCAACCTCAAGGATGAGATTCTTCGTGGTGTCAAGAACGGAGTCCTTTGCGCCGCCCATAACTCCTGCAAGCGCAACCGCGGATTCGGAATCGGCGATAACGAGATCGTCCGAGGAAAGCTCAAGAGATTTTCCGTTGAGGAGCAAAAGCTCTTCCTTTTCCTGCGCGCGACGAACGGTGATGCCGTCAGAAATATTGTCAGCGTCAAAAACGTGTGTGGGTTGACCTAAAGCAAGCATAACGTAGTTGGTTACGTCAACGAGAGCATTGATAGGACGCATTCCCACGCGCCAGATTCGGCTTTGCATCTTAAAGGGAGAAGGCTTTACAAATGCTCCTTCAAGCTTTACGCCGATGTATCGGGGGCAACGATCGATATCCTTGATTTCGATGGGGAATGCTTCTGCCGAAACGGGTGGCTCATATTTTTCAAATTCGATAAGGGGCAGATCGTAAAGAGCGGATATTTCACGCGCGATGCCGTAGTGACCCCAAAGATCGGGACGGTTTGTCATTGATTTGTTGTCTATTTCAAGAATGACGTCGTCAAGCTCAAGCGCCGTGGCGAGAGGAGTGCCGGGAGCAAAGCCAAATGCGGTAAGATCCATAATTTCATGGTCGTCGTTTGCGGGGAAAAGGTCGGCAAGTCCAACCTCAACAGAAGCGCAGATCATACCGAAGGAAGCAACGCCGCGAAGCTTGGTGTTCTTTATTTCAACAGGCTCGCCTTCTCCGTGCCAACGAACAAATGAGCCGGGGCAAGCGACAACTACAAGCATTTCAGGCTCAAGATTTGAGCCCCCACATACGATATCGTGTATTTCTCCGTCGTTTATATTGACCTTGCAGATGCGAAGCTTGTCTGCATTGGGGTGAGGAAAAACCTCACAAATTTTTCCTATGACGATGCCGTCAAATTGGCGAGCAAGCTCCTGTACACCTTCTACCTCTACTGTGGACATTGTGAGATCAAATGCAAGCTGCTTAAGATCCATATCCGCAGGGATCTTTACGTAGTCCTTTATCCAATTAAGTGATAATTTCATTTTTAGTTACCCCCTTGCTTTAACGGAATTGCTCTAAGAATCTGAGATCTGCACTGTGGAAAAGACGAACATCGTCGATTCCGTAACGCATCATAACCAAACGGTCAAGACCGATGTTTACATAGAATCCTGTGTATTCATCAGGATCAAGACCTGCGGCACGAAGTACGTTTGGATGAGGTGTACCGCCGGGCATTATTTCTATCCAACCGACCTGCTTGCAAACACTGCATCCCTTGCCACCGCAAACAAGACAACCCATATCTATCTCAAATCCGGGCTCAACGAAGGGGAAAAAGCCCGCGCGCATACGTACAGGAACATCTTTGCCAAAGACCTTAGAAAGAATACTCTTTATCATAACCTTACCTGCGGTAAAGGTGAAATCTTTATCAACGATGAGTGCTTCGTACTGGAAGAATGCTCTTTCGTGTCGCGCATCTGTAGTCTCGTTACGGTAAACTCTGCCTGGGTAAACAAAGCGGTAAGGTGGCTTGTGCGTTTGCATGTAGCGAACGCTTCCGCCTGTGAGGTGGGGACGAAGGCAAAGCTTGTCCTCAGCGTTACCCTTGTCGTGACCCTCAAGCCAGTAGGTGTCCATGCTTTCTCTTGCGGGGTGGTTTGGGGGGAAATTAAGATTGTCGAATGCGTAAAATTCGCTTGTTATATCGTCCTCGGAGTATATTTCAAAGCCCATAGAACGAAATGCGTCATCAAGATCGTAGCGCATTTGCGTAATGGGGTGAAGTCCACCGGTGCTTTCGGGGAGAGTTCCGGGGAGAGTGTAGTCAAAGTCGGGCGAAACCGCGCTTTCCTGAAGCTTTATTTCCTCACGGCGAGCTTCGATAAGCTCGGTGAGATGATTTTTTGCTTCGTTTACAGCTTTACCCATTTCAGGGCGAAGCTCGGGATCAAGCTTAGGAAGCTCCTTAAGCAATGCAGTTATTTCACCCGATTTTCCAAGCAAGGTTGTTTTTACGTTTTGAAGTTCAAGCTCTGTTTTTGCAGAGGAAATAGCGATTTTTGCTTTAGAGCAAAGTTCTGATAGTTTTTCTTTCATAAATGTCCTCTTTCTTATGTTAATTTAAATTTAAAAAACAAAATAAAAAACGTCCCTTATGATCAAGGGACGGAAGATCCGCGGTACCACCCAAGTTCAGAGCAGAGGCTCTGCGCTTAAAAATGCCTGACAGGGCATGATCCGCTTAACGCATAATGCTTTTCGCGGAGCGCTCCAACGCTGAAATTCATTTTGCCGCCAACGATGGATATTCACAGCCCAAGATATCCAATCTCTTTCGAGGGTAAAGCAAAGCTACTTACACGTTTTCACCGCGCGTCTATTCAAAATACAAAGCTATTATACCATAATACAAAGACTTTGTCAATAATTTTATTGACATTTTATTATTTATGGTTTATAATATATAGTACGATTTTTAAGGGAGAGACTTTTATATGAAAATTGTAATTATAGGTCTTGGAACTATAGGACAAACTATCTTGAAAAGTATAGATCGGGTTAGTAATACTATAACGATAATAGATCAGGATAGGGAAAAGATAGAAAGTCTTATAGAACGGTATGATGTTTTTGGCGTTGTCGGAAACGGAGCTTGCCGAGATATACAAAATGAGGCTGAGGTCGGCTCTGCCGATCTTGTAATTGTTCTGACAATGAGCGACGAGCTTAATATTCTTGCTTGCCTTGTTGCAAAAAATATCGGCGCGAAAAATACGATAGCAAGAGTGAGAAACCCCGAATACCGAAGTCAGATAATGGATATGAAGGATTCCTTGGGAATATCTATGATAGTAAATCCCGAGATGGATACCGCAAGAGAAATATTTAATTTAATAAGCTTGCCGTCGATAGCGCAGATAGAGCGTTTTGCAAAGGGACGCGCGCTTCTTGTTGAAATAGTTGCTGAAAAGGATACCCTTATTATAGGCGAAACACTTATTTCTCTCGGTAAGAAGCTAAAGACTAAGGTTCTTATCTGTGCCGTTCAAAGAGGTAGTGAGGTAATAATTCCCTCGGGTAATTTTTCTATTCAGGAGGGCGACCGTATATACTTTACCGCAGACGCGAATTCCCTGGGTGCGTTTTTGAATGAGATAGATCTTGTGAGATCTCCTTTGAAAAAGGTAATGATAGTGGGCGGAGATAAAACAGGATTTTATCTTGCGGATGCTCTCTCAAGTAAAGGACATAAGATAAAGCTTGTAGAAAATGACGCAAAAAAAGCAGAGGAGCTTGCCGTATTGTTGCCGCATGTAACTGTTATAGAGGGTAACGGAACGCAGCATGACCTGCTTCTTGAAGAGGGAATAGAGGCAATGGACGCTTTTGTTGCGCTTACCGATGTAGATGAAGAAAACATGATAGTTTCGATGTTCGCAAATAAAATGAATGTTAGAAAGACTATAACACAGATAAGCGGAGATAATCTTTACGCAATGCTCGGTGAGCTTGGGATCAAGAATAACGTTTCTCCTACTAATATAGTTGCGAACAGAATCCTTAGTTACGTGCGCGCTCTTGATAACAAGAGGGGAAGTAATGTGCTTACCCTGTACCGACTTGTAAATAATCAGGTAGAGGCTCTTGAATTTGCTGTAAGAACACAGTCAAAAATTCTCGATAGACCGTTGAAGGACCTCAGCCTTAAGAAAAATTGTCTTATCGCGTGTATAATCCGCGGAGAGACAGTAATAATCCCCAACGGAAATTCTACCATTGAGATTGGAGATAATGTGGTCGTTGTGACAACACATAAAAATTTCGACGATCTTTTTGATATTTTTGAGTGATTTTTGGTGAGAAGATATGAATTATAAAAAGCTTGGCGGAATACTTGGAAAAATAATGATTTTTGAAGGCGTATTGATGCTTTTTCCTTTGTTGGTGGCGTTGATATACCGAGAAAGTCTTACTAATATTCTTTCTTATGTTATTCCTATATCAGCACTTGCCTTAATAGGCGCGCTTTTGCAGATACCAAAACCAAAAAGAGAAGAGCTTTATCAAAAGGAAGCCTTTGCTCTTGTTGCGGTCGTTTGGATAATCATGGCTCTTTTTGGGGCTGTTCCTTTTGTCATAAATAAGGATATTCCTAATTATGTAGACGCGTTTTTTGAAATAACGTCGGGATTTACCACAACCGGAGCGAGTATTCTTAATGACGTTACCGCCCTTTCTCATTCTTCGCTTTTTTGGCGGAGCTTATCGCATTGGATAGGCGGTATGGGAATACTTGTTTTCATTCTTATATTCATACCTGAGGGAAAGGATGGCTCATCAATGCATCTTTTGAGAGCAGAAAGCCCGGGACCTCAGGTCGGCAAGATAACCTCGAAAATGAAGGTGACTGCAAGAATTCTTTATCTTATATATCTTGGGCTTACGGTTATAGAGGTCGTCCTTCTTATGCTTGACAAACCAGTTGCGGGACACGAGAGCGAAAAGTTCTTTTACAGTCTGCTGACAGCTTTTGGAACAGCGGGAACAGGAGGCTTTGGATTTTTACCGGGAAGTATGGAGCTTATGAATCCTTTTTCTCAGTATGTTATCGCGATATTCCTTATATTGTTCGGCGTGAATTTTGCTCTTTATTATCTTTTGCTTATAGGCAAGGTAAAGCAAGTGCTTAAGAGTACCGAGCTAAAGGTTTATACGGTTCTTATGGCTTCTTCGGTGGGAATAATATTTTTATCACTCGTTACAAGGTTTCAAGCCTTTCCACAGACGTATACAACAGAGGAGGCATTTAGACATTCACTTTTTCAGGTAGCCTCAATAATGACTACAACGGGATATACCACAACGGATTTTGCCGTGTGGCCGATGGTAGCCACAATGGTGCTCATTGTTGCGATGATAATGGGTGCGATGGCAGGTTCAACGGCTGGAGGAATAAAGGTATCAAGAGTGGCTATTGCGGTAAAGGGAATATACGTAAGCGTGAGAAAGCTTATAAATCCAAGATACGTTCCAAAGGTAAAGGTCGAAGGTAAACCGCTTGAGGAAAAGACGATAAACGGAGTCTTTAATTTTATAACGTTTTATTTCTTTATTTTATTAGGAACTGTCTTTTTGCTGAGTTTTGATCCAATAAACGGAGCAACGGTAGCTATATCTTCGGATGCGTATCCTCAAGGATATACGGTAACGCACGGATTTTTAAGTAATTTTTCGGCATCAATTGCTTGCCTGTCCAATATAGGACCGGGCTTTGAGGCGGTAGGTCCTTATGCAAGCTATGCGGGATATAGCGCGTTTTCAAAAATCTTGCTTTCATTTGTAATGCTTATAGGAAGACTCGAAATACTCCCTGTATTCGTGCTGTTTACACCGAGAACATGGAAAAGAAGTTAAATCCCGATTACGATTAAACGATAAGAGCTTTAGGATATATTTGTTGAGTAAATTCAAATGCATTAAAAGCACCAACCTAAAATGCGGTCGGTGCTTTTTGTTTTGGTACAAATTTCCAAGTAATAAATATTAAATAAATACAGATAATATTTACAGAGCAGAAATGCTCAATTCAATATAGATGAATTAGAATATCCGAAAACGGATAATAAGGAGAAAGTTATGGCAAACAAGTCAGCAAAGAAGGCACTTGAGCAGATGAAGATGCAGGCTGCAAGCGAGGTTGGAGTAAACCTCAATAACGGCGGCTACAACGGTGACCTTACTGCACGTCAGGCAGGCTCTATCGGCGGTCAGATGGTTAAGAAAATGATCGAGAGCTACGAAAATCAGGCAAAGGGTTCTAACTAAGTAAAAGATAGATGTCTTTAATTTAGTTTAACTCTTCGCGGGGGCGGTGCATTGTGCCGCCCTTTTTACTTTTTTATTGACAATCGATTAAATATACATTATAATATAGGGGTAATTGATTTTTGGAGTGTGTTTATGAAGCTTGAACTTATTGCAACCTGCCTTTTTGGACTTGAGCATCTTCTCGGAGAGGAGATATCAGCCCTCGGTTACGAGCGAACCGAAACAATTGACGGAAGAGTTACTTTTATAGGAGACGAGCGTGCGGTCTATCGCGCTAATCTTCATCTTCGATATGCTGAGCGTGTTTTCATAAAGCTCGGATCGTTTAAGGCGGATAGCTTTGAGGAGCTTTTTGAGGGAACAAAATCTCTTGCTTGGGAGAATTTTATAGGAGTGAACGATGCGTTTCCCGTTAAAGGTCATTCTATAAAAAGCTCGCTTTTTTCCTTGCCCGATTGTCAGAGCATCGTAAAAAAAGCTATCGTACAACGACTTTCCTCTGTATATGGAGTCTCTTGGTTTACCGAGGAGGCTGTTAAATATCAGGTTGAATTTTTTATACTTAAAAATGTTGCTACGCTTATGATAGATACCACAGGCGTAGCGTTACATAAACGAGGATACCGAATCGAGTCAGGTATTGCGCCTCTGCGTGAAACGCTTGCCGCGGCTATCGTTGCAACCGCGAGACCTCGAGAGGATGTTTTGCTTTGGGACCCGTTTTGCGGTTCGGGAACTATTGCTATTGAGGCTTCTCTTATGATGACGGGATGTGCGCCCGGAATCGCTCGTCACTTTGCGTGTGAGAGCTTTGATATTCTTTCGGATAAGTCTATAATAAAGCAAGAGAAGGAGCGCGCGTATTCGATGATAAATTACGACAGCACTTTTGAGGCGTACGCGTCGGATATCGACGAAAGCGTTCTCGAGATCGCAAAGCAGAACGCTGAGCGAGCAGGTGTTGATGATAGAATAAGGTTTTTTAAAGCGGATGCGCGCAAGATAGAAAAGCTTGACAGACGTGGAACTATAGTTTGCAATCCGCCTTACGGAGAGCGTCTTATGACGCAAAAGGAGGTAGAAGCTCTTTATAGGGACATGGGAAAAGCCTTTTCAGCCTTGGCTCCGTGGCAGATATACGTTCTTACCTCGGCAGAGGATTTTCAAAGACTTTACGGAAGTCGGGCGGATAAGATCCGTAAGCTGTATAACGGAATGATTCCGTGCAGTCTTTATCAGTATTTTAAGCAAAATAAAGGCCGTTAAATTTTTGAGCGGGCAATATAGGTAAAAATTTATGATAATTGATAAAAAATAAACAAAAAATAGTGCAACCGTACAAAAATTAAGCAAATTATAAAAAAAGCCTTGAATATTTGGTAAAAA
This sequence comes from Clostridia bacterium, assembly GCA_017411785.1. Classification (GTDB taxonomy): domain Bacteria; phylum Bacillota; class Clostridia; order Oscillospirales; family CAG-272; genus HGM12713. The sequence continues at coordinate 617 of JAFQPL010000051.1, read as the reverse complement.
TGTTATAAAATATATAATTGAGGAAGCATGGGTTTCCTTGAAAATGAAAAAATTTTTTTATATAAAAATGGAGGATTTTTATCATGTCAGTAAAAGTTGCTATTAACGGCTTTGGCCGTATTGGCCGTCTTGCATTCAGACAGATGTTTGGTGCAGAAGGCTACGAGGTTGTTGCTATTAACGACCTTACCAGCCCCAAGATGCTTGCTCATCTTCTTAAGTATGATACCGCACAGGGAAGCTACCTCGCAATGGGACACACCGTTGAGTCCGATGAAGAGGCAGGTACTATCACTGTTGACGGCAAGACCCTTAAGATTTACGCTGAAAAGGACGCTGCTAATTGCCCTTGGGGTGAGCTTGGCGTAGACGTTGTTCTCGAGTGCACAGGCTTCTACTGCTCTAAGGAGAAGTCGATGGCTCACATTAACGCAGGCGCAAAGAAGGTTGTTATTTCTGCTCCCGCAGGAAACGACCTCAAGACCATCGTTTTCGGAGTTAACGAGGGAACTCTTACCGCTGAGCTCGGGGATAACGAGACCGATTGCCTTTGCAGCACCGGTGGAGTTGGGAACGATGTTCTGTGCGCCTGCACGTGCACGGCGGAGGTCACCCTT
>JAFQPL010000050.1 GCA_017411785.1 Clostridia bacterium | reverse complement strand
TCGGCGTAAAGTCACCCAAGCCTCCCTTGTGTAAAGGGAGGTGGCACGGCTTGCCGTGACGGAGGGATTGTAAAAAGAAGAACCTCAACAAAACAATCCCTCAGCCGCCTTCGGCGTCAGCTCCCTTTGCACAAGGGAGCCTTTCAATAAATCAAGCTTTCACCTATAAAAGCATTAAAAATCTCGGCGTAGAACTGACAAAGGTCGAGCGTACTTTTTTTGAAAAATAGCCCTAAAACTTTTTGCAAGAAAAGTTTTTGGTGCTACCTTTTTTCAAAAAGGGTCGGCAGTGCCGACAGCCAAACTCGGTCGTAGTGGTATTAAAATTGTTACTGTGTACCTCGATGGCGTAATAAAAAAACGCCCGACGATTGCTAACGACCGTCGAGCGCACTATTTTTGAAAATAGCCCAAAACCTTTCCCGTTGGAAAGTTTTTGGCGCTACCTTTTTTCAAAAAGGTAGCAAAAATCTTTAACACAAACTAACTCCTCCTACGCTTTTTTCTCGGCTTAGATTTTGCGCCTATGAGGGCGCCGAGTATCGAGGCGGGGATTATCAAGGCGCGGTAGAGCCAAGAGACAGGGGTGGTTTCGGCGTCTGACGCGAGTGCGATTATCCCAAATAAGAGTGAGAGCAGAATTGCGGTTACGATTCCGCAAAAAAGACCGCAGAGGAGAGAGTCGCGCCCTTTGTTTTTTTTCACCGACAAAAATCCACCGAAGAACGCGGAGGTATATATAGAAAAAAACGCGAGAGGCTTAAAAATTACGTGCGGTCTCTCGAGCGCGAGCGCAAGCGCCGAAAAGATAAGAAGTAGTGAAAAAAGGAGGGCAGCGGAAATGATAGCTCCAAAGCTTACGCTGCTTATTATTCCGTTTGCCGAGGCTTTGTTTTTGATTTTCTTTTTTTTCATCGGTATACCGTTATGCTCCTTGTAATTTATTTAGTACAAATATATTTATAGAATACCGAAAATATTCAAAAAAGAAAGATTGTTTAAAAATTCACATAATATTAACAAATAAATTTTTCATTTGCTTGAAAAAAGCATATTTTTGTGGTAGAATATTATTAAAATTGGGGTAATATGGGAATAATTTTTTTGATCCTTTTTACCTATGATAATTTCACAAAACGGAGGCATATTTATGGTAAAAATTGACGAAAAGGTGTACGGAAAAGCAAAGGCTTCCTTGGAGATGCTTTTTGATACCGCAACCTTCGTTGAGCTTGGCGCATACACTAAGCGAACCTGTGACGGAGCCGATTTTGAAGGTGTAATTTGCGGCTACGGCGCGGTAAACGGCAAGCTTACCTTTGCTTTTGCTCAGGAGAGCGGAAGGGCAAAGGGCTCGTTTTCGGAGCGTCATTATAAAAAAATAGCAAATCTCTACGAGCTTGCCGTAAAGAACGGCGCGCCTGTTGTCGGTGTGTTTGATTCTGCGGGAGCCGTGGTTTACGACGGCGCGGAGGCTCTTGCTTCATACGGAAGATTTATGAAGCTCGTTTCCGACGCATCGGGTATAATTCCTCAGATCGCGGTCATCAACGGGATCTGCGGAGGCTCATCGGCTCTTATAGCGTCGATGTTTGATATTACTCTCACTCTTAAGGGCGTATCAAAGCTTTTTGTTAATTCTCCCTTTGTCGTTGGAGAGTGTGATACCGCAAAGAGCGGAATTTCTGCATTTGAGGCAGAGAGCGAGAGCGAGCTTTTCGGCTTTGCCAAGACTCTTATCTGCGCGCTTCCCTCAAACAACGCCGACGGCGCGTATTGCGAAAACGGAGACGATATGAACAGAGCTGTAAGCTTTGACGCGAGCGAATATTCCGCAGAGACGCTTGTAAAAACGCTTTCCGATAACGGCAGCTTTATAAGACTTTATTCTGCGTATACTGAAAACGCAGTTCTCGGATTTGCTTCCTTTGGCGGAATCACCGTCGGAGTTGCGGCAAGCGAGAAGGGCGCGGTCCTTGATATAAATACAGCGAGAGCTATGTCGAGACTTATTTCCTTCTGCGATAGCTTCGCGATACCCGTGCTTACGCTTGTTGACAGTGTGGGACTTGATTTAAGCCTTGAGGCGGAAAAGGCGGCTTACGCGTCCGAGCTTGCAAGACTTGCTTACGCTTACACCGCTTCGAGCAACGCAAAGCTCACCGTTGTAGTCGGAAAGGCTTACGGCGCGGCATTTACGCTTCTTGGCTCAAAGGCTCTCGGTGCGGATATGGCTTACGCGCTTCCCGATGCTCAGATAAGCGTGCTTTCTCCCGAGGCAAGCGTTGCGTTTGTATGGAACGACAGAGTTGGCGAGCAGAGCCGCGAGGAGCTTGAAGCCGAGTGGAAAGAGAAATGCGCGTCGGCGTCCGAGGCTTGCTATAAGGGCGAGATCGACGATATAGTTAAGCCCGAGGAGCTGAGAGCAAGAATTTGCGCCGCTTTCTCTATGCTTGCGTCGAAGGCAGAGGGGCATCCCACTCGCCGTCACGCGAATATGCCTCTTTGATAGGGGGTTCTGATAATGCCGAATAATGAAATTATAAGGCTCGGCGCGCTTGCGCTGAGAGATGATGGAACTTACGCTCCGTTTTCGGGGGAGGCGTGGCTTTACGCGTTGCAGATGACTCTCATCGGAATGGGAATGATATTTGCCGTTCTTGGAACCCTTTGGGGCGCGCTTGCGATATTCAAGCTTATCTTCGCAAGAAACGAGGGCGGAAAAAAGGAGAAGGCAACGCTTGAGTCAAAGGCGGAAAAGGAGAGCAAGCCCGTTACGGTTGAGGCTCCCGCTGCGGCTCCTACGCCTGTTGCGGCGGCTTCGGCTGATGACGCCGAGCTTATTGCCGTTCTTACCGCGGCTATCGCCGCTTACGAGGCGGAGCAGGGCAGATGCGTATCGGTTGGAGATTTCAGAGTTGTTTCCTACCGCAGAGCAAACGGCGGCCGCTCGTGGAATTCCAAGTAATTCAAGCTTATTAAATTTATTTGTTTATTATTGAAAGGTTAAGGTATAAAAAATGAAAACTTATAATATCACCGTAAACGGAGTTACCTATACAGTAAACGTTGAAGAAGTAAGCGGAGCAGCATCTGCTCCCGTAGCAGCACCCGCGCCTGTAGCAGCTCCCGCACCCGCGGCAGCACCCGCACCCGCGGCAGCACCCGCGCCCGCAGCAGCACCTGCGCCTGCGGCAGCGCCCGCAAAGAGCGGTTCGGCAGGCTCTGTAACAGTTAAAGCGCCGATGCCCGGTAACGTAATGAAGGTCAACGTAAAGGTTGGAGATAGCGTAAAGAAGGGTGACGTTCTCGTTGTTCTTGAGGCTATGAAGATGGAGAACGATATCTGCGCTCCCGAGGACGGCACAGTTGCAAGCGTTGAGACCTCACAGGGCGCGACCGTTGAGACCGATGCGGTTCTCGTAACCCTTAACTGAGTTTCCTTTTAAAATACGGCTTGATTTTTTAGAAAGGAAACGGTATGGGAGAATTTTTTGAAAAAATAGTAAACTTTCTGAAGACGACGGGTATTTTCAGACTCTTCGTTCCCGCAGAGGGCGATACTACGGGTATATGGTGGCAGACTGCGATAATGTTTGTTATTGCGTTCGTTCTCATATATCTTGCGTTGGTTAAGAAGTTTGAGCCTTTACTGCTTCTTCCTATTGCGATAGGAATGCTTCTTACCAATTTGCCCGGTGCAAATATGTTCCATCTTGATTTTTTCATAGCGGAGCATATAAATTACGGTCAGATTTTACATGAGGGCGGATTGCTTGACCTTTTGTATCTCGGAGTAAAGCTTGGAATATATCCTTGTCTTATATTTATAGGAATAGGCGCGATGACCGACTTTTCACCGCTTATTTCCAACCCCAAGAGCCTGCTTATCGGAGCGGGCGCGCAGTTTGGCGTATTCGTAGCCTTTTCGGCGGCTCTCGTTTCGGGTATATTTACACCGCAGGAGGCGGCGTCTATTGGTATTATCGGAGGAGCTGACGGCCCTACGGCGATACTCGTTACAAAGACCTTAGCTCCCGCGCTTCTGGGCGCGATAGCGATAGCGGCGTACAGCTATATGGCGCTGATCCCTATGATCCAGCCCCCGTTTATGAAGCTTCTTACAACGAAGAAGGAGCGTCAGATAAAGATGACGGCTCTCCGTCAGGTATCAAAGACCGAGAAGATACTCTTCCCGATAGTAGTTACCTTTATCGTAGGACTTATAGTTCCCGATGCAGTACCTCTTGTTGGATGCCTTATGTTCGGTAACCTTCTTAACGTATGCGGCGTTACCGACAGACTTTCAAAGACGGCTCAGAACGAGCTTATGAATATCGTTACTATATTCCTCGGTATCACTGTAGGAGCTACGGCAAGCGCGGCAAACTTCCTGAGACTCGAAACGATAGCGATTATCTGCTTGGGCTTGGTTGCATTCTGCATTTCGACCTGCGGCGGTCTTATTACCGCAAAGATCATGTGCTGGCTGACAAAGGGCAAGATCAATCCGCTTATCGGTTCTGCGGGAGTATCCGCTGTTCCTATGGCGGCAAGAGTTTCTCAGATGGTGGGACAGAAGGAGGACCCCTCGAATTTCCTTCTTATGCACGCAATGGGACCTAACGTTGCGGGCGTTATAGGCTCGGCGGTTGCCGCGGGCGTATTCCTTTCCTGGTTTTAATAATGGAGGTAGATTTATATGGCACAGGTAAAAATAACAGAAACAGTGCTCAGAGACTCGCATCAGTCCTTGGTTGCAACGAGAATGACTACCGAGGAGATGCTTCCGATCCTTGCGGCGCTTGATAAAATAGGCTACCACTCGCTTGAGGCGTGGGGCGGCGCAACCTTTGATTCCTGCTTGCGTTTTCTTAACGAGGACCCTTGGGAAAGACTTCGTAAGATCAGAGCTGAGGTAAAGAACACAAAGCTTCAGATGCTTTTCAGAGGACAGAATATTCTCGGCTACCGTCATTATCCCGACGACGTGGTAGAATATTTCGTTCAGAAGTCTATTGCAAACGGAATAGATATTTTGAGAATTTTCGACGCTCTTAATGATGCGCGTAATCTTGAAACTGCTATAAACGCAACCAAGAAGGAGGGCGGTCACGTTCAGGCGGCAATAAGCTATACTACGGGACCCGTTTACACGCTTGAGTACTTTACGAATTACGCAAAGACTCTTGAGAATATGGGCGCGGATTCTATCTGTATCAAGGATATGGCGGGACTTCTCAAGCCATACGACGCTTACGAGCTTGTAAAGGCTCTAAAGGAGACCGTTGCCGTTCCGATTCAGGTTCACACTCACTATACATCGGGTCTTGCTTCTATGACGCTCCTTAAGTCTATCGAGGCGGGCGCCGATATAGTTGATACCGCAATTTCGCCTATGGCTTTGGGCACGTCACAGCCTCCCACGGAGTCGCTTGTCGCAACTCTCGCGGGAACCGAGTACGATACGGGAATAAAGCTTGAGGAGCTTGACGCTATCACCAAGTACTTTACGCCTATCCGTGAGAGGTATCTCGCACGCGGGTTGCTTGACCCCAAGATGCTCAAGGTCGACGTAAACGCTCTTATTTATCAGGTTCCCGGTGGAATGCTCTCAAATCTTGTATCTCAGCTTAAGCAGGCGGGCAAGTCCGATAAGCTTAACGAGGTGCTTGAGGAGGTTCCGAGAGTAAGAGCCGACGCGGGCTATCCGCCTTTGGTAACTCCTTCCTCGCAGATAGTTGGAACGCAGGCTGTGTTCAACGTTATCGGCGGTGAGAGATACAAGATGGTAACCAAGGAATTCAAGGGACTCGTTCAGGGTCAGTACGGTAAAGCTCCCGTTGCTATCGACGAAGATTTTGCAAAGAAGATAATCGGCGACGCCGAGAGAATAACCTCTCGCCCTGCCGACGCGCTCGCTCCCGAGCTTGATTCGCTCCGCGAGAAGATAAAGCCCTATATCGAGCAGGATGAGGACGTTCTCTCCTACGCGCTTTTCGAGCAGGTTGCGCTTAAGTTCTTTGAGTACCGCAAGGCAAAGAAATACGCGCTTGATGCCGACAATGCCGACGCGGCTTTGGGTGTTCACACCGTTTGATTTTTAAAAGCAAACAAAGAGTTAAGGTCTGAAAAATGACTTTAACTCTTTTTTTGTTGTCGAGTTGCAAAAAAAGACGAGGTGGGTTTTGTGTGATATTGACGAAAAAATCAGCGCCGACCTTGATTTTATTGACATTTTGGATGGATAATGATATAATTAATTGTGTATGGGAATTTATACCGAAAGGGGAAAATATATGAAAAGAAGAATATTTGGGGGGCTATCGCTTCTGCTTTGTCTGCTCATGATAGCGCCGTTGTTTACGGTTGCTACGTCGGCTGCGACGGTCAGCTATAAAAAAGGAGCAAATAATGTTTCCGATGCATATAAAAATTCGAAGTTTTATAAAAACTTGACTCAGATAGAGCTTACGGGTGACGGAGTTACCGACCTTCTGGCTGTTGCGCTTTCGCAGATATCTTATCTTGAGGGTACTAATCAAAGCGGCTTCAACGGTACGCAAGGGGGCAACGGAAACTATACCGAATACTGTTATAATATGGGCTCGGTCGGCGGGTATGCATACGCTTGGTGCGCGGCATACGTTTCCTGGTCCTTGTTGCAATCGGGCTGTACCGATCAAAATACACAGAGCGCGTGGTGCAGAAACCACTCGGGAGATAAGAATTATATCTGGCGCGAGGTCGGTTGCTACCGTTGGTACAACCAGCTTAAGAGCTTTGGCTACGGTCATGCCGACGACGGAAAATATATTCCTAAATCGGGAGATCTGATCTTCTTTGAAACAAGCGAGCATATCGGAATAGTTCGCTATGCGAAGAACGGTACGGTTTATACTATCGAGGGAAATACCAAGGGCGGCGAAGGTGTTGCATCCGAGGGCGGCGGCGTTTACTGTAAGAATTACAAAATAGGCGGCGGCGCGATACGAGGCTACGGCTCGCTTCCTCTCAAGACCAACAGCGCGGCTAATAAGGATGACTATTCGGGCGCGAATCCTTCAACGGGACTTTGGATAAGCTCGACTAACAAGTACCTCTATCCCGATACTACCTTGAATGATAAGAGCAATTATACAACGATTCCAAAGGGAACTGCCTTTGAGGTGACCAAGATAATAAGCAAGGATTGCTTCCAGGCAAAATACAACGGGAAGACAGGTTACGTAAGCGTGAACAGCGCAAGCCCTATCTATCAGATGACGGCTAACGCTCCCGCGTCTGCTGTTCCCGACACCAATCCCGACAAGGCTACGGATAAAGCGACCGATAAGGTAACCGAAACGGTGACCGCTAACAAGTATGCCGTAACCGAGGCAATAAAGTCTGTTAAGGAGCATATAGGAAGCGGATTGGATAAGATCTCGATAAACGGAGTAAAGGTTACCGAGACCGAGACCTATTTGCTTAACGCGGGTCAGAAGATCGGCGTTTCGGGCTTTGCGGGCTTCTCAAGCGCTATAAAGGAATTC
>JAFQPL010000049.1 GCA_017411785.1 Clostridia bacterium | reverse complement strand
GGGCGAACTGTGTTCGCCCGCGGGCGTTCGCAGAACGCCCTTACTGATACAATAAAAGATTTTATCGTATCAGCAGGTAAAAGGTAAGAGTGAAAAGTGAAGAGGTAATGAAGATTTTCGCCCGTGGCGAAAATCAACCGAACTTATTCACTATTCACTTTTACTTCTTACTTCCCGTACCCATCGGAGACTCGATGCTGATTTTACAATTTACTTACTACATAAGGAAGTTTTATTTTGAATAATAAGAAAAAGATAATAGCTATTGTCGGTCCTACTGCGAGCGGCAAGAGTGCGCTTGCGCTTGCGCTTGCAAAGGAATACGGCGGAGAGATAATTTCCTGCGATTCTATGCAGGTTTATAAAAGAATGAATATCGGTACCGCCAAGCCCTCGGCTCTCGAAATGAGCGAGGTCAGGCATCATTTGATAGACGTAAAAGAACCAACGGAGAGCTTTTCCTGTGAGGATTACGTTTCGCTTGCATCTTCTGCTATAGATCTTGTTTCCGAGAGCGGACGGCTTCCCATTGTTTGCGGCGGAACGGGGCTTTATCTTGACGCGCTTTTGCGCGGCGGAAATTCTGCGCCTTCGATTGATACCTCTGATATAAGGGCGGAGCTTTCCTTGCGTGCGAAGAATGAGGGTATTTTTGCTCTTTATGAGGAGCTGCTGCGTGTCGACCCCGAGAGTGCCGCAGCTATACATCCTAACAATGTGAAGCGTATTATTCGCGCTCTTGAGATATATATAGCGTCAGGAGAGAAAAAGTCTGAGCTTGATAAACGCTCAAAAGAGCTCGAGAGCCCTTACGATGCCACTGTTATTTATCTTAATTATTTGAACCGTGATATTCTTTACCGAAGAATAGACTCGCGAGTTGATTCCATGATAAAGGACGGTCTTGTTGAGGAGACGCGAGCGCTTATGGCGGAGAGAGTCTTTGAGCTTAACAGAACTGCATCTCAGGCTATAGGATATAAGGAGCTTTTTGGATTTATCGAGGGGCGGGAATCGCTTGAATCTGCCATTGAAACCCTTAAGCGAGCGACGAGAAGATATGCAAAGAGGCAGGTTACATGGTTCTCTGCAAAGGATTATATTTTACCTTTGGATGCAGATTCCGACAACGGCTTAAAAACTTTTGAAGAGATTGTAAATAATGCAAAAAAGCTCTTTTCTGTCTGAGCTTTTTGTGGTAAAATAATAAGAAGCGGTTTATTGGTTTTGAAAGGAGGAGCGTATGGAAATAAAAAAGCGCAGGCTGTTTTTGCCAAGAGTGGCGATGCTTGTTTTTATTGCTATAGTTTTTGTTTATACGGGTTATCATATCGCGAATCTTTTCTTTACCGAGGAAATTAAAACTATTATTTCGGGAGTTACTACCGAGGGCGAGTATGTAAGCGGAACGGGGTATGTTTTCCGCGATGAAACATTGCTTTCCTCCGAATCCGCGGGGGCGGTAGATTATTTTGTCAAGGATGGAGAAAAAATATCGGCAAATCAGGAGATCGCAAATCTTTACGAGGTAAGCTCCGAGAAAGAGGGTGCGCTTGCAAAGAGAATGCTGTTTCTTACCGATAAGCAGATAGAGATACTCGAAAAAAGCACTATAAGCGGAGCTGAGGCTGTAGACCTTTCTTCGCTGAGAGACGAGGCGGGGGATAATTATTTTAAAATTCTTGAGCTTCTTGCCGACCGTAATACAAGCGAGCTCAACGTTCAGGTCGAAAATATGATGACGGTAACCAATAAAATGAGTGTGCTTGCAGATGGAAATTCCACGGTAAGCGCGTCGCTTGCAATGCTGAAGCTTCAGCGAGAGAAATATCTTACGGGCTCGCATGTTTCTCTGACGGCTTCGCGAAGCGGATATTTTTATTATACGCCCGATGGCTTTGAGTCAAAATTTAATACTGCCGTGCTTGATGAATTGACCGCCGATGAATTTTATTCGCTTGTTCATTATTATGAAACCGCAAACTTGAGAATCAGTGATACCGTTTACGGAAAGCTTGCGGATACTACGCGCTGGAATTTTGTGATCCCGATTTCACAGAAGAAGGCGGAAAGGTTTGAAATCAATAAGGAGTACAAGCTTACCTTTAAGGAAAACAATAATACAACGCTTGCTATGACGCTTAAGAAAACGGTAGACGCAAGCGCAAAGGGCGAGACTATATTGGTGTTTGAATGTAATCGCTTACCCGAAAATTTTTCTCTTGGCAGATGCCAAAACGCTCAGATAGAGCTTTCCTCGGTTGAGGGAATATATGTGCCCTTTTCCGCCATGGAAAGAGTTGACGGCTTGCGGGGTGTATACGTTTTGCGCGGAGGTGTTGTTTATTTTCGAAAGGTGGATATAATATATCGAGGCGTTGATTATTGTATTGTAGCGGAGAACGGAGAGGATGAGGGTGATTATAAATATCTTGGTACTAACGAGCTTATAATTACCAACGGAAAGAATCTTTTTGACGGAAGGATATTGGGATGAGCTTTGAATATATAGATAAAAACGTAGCCGACGTCAGAGCGCGGATTGAGGCCGCAAAGGCGCTTGCGGGCAGAGAAAATGACAGTGTTATGCTTCTTGCGGCGGTAAAGTATGCGCAACCCGAGGAAATAGAGTATCTTTACAAAAACGCGGGTGTTACGCACGTCGGGGAAAACAGAGTCCAACAGCTTCTGGCTCACAGAGAGGCGATAAAGGACTGTGAGGGCTTGGACTTTCATTTTATAGGAACCTTGCAGACAAATAAGGTAAAGTACATTATAGACAAGGTGAGCATGATACATTCTCTTGATTCCGTAAAGCTTGCCGCCGAGATAGACAGGCAGGCAAAAAAGCACGGTATCGTTATGGATGTTCTTGTTGAGATAAACAGTGGCGCAGAGGAGAGTAAGAGCGGAGTTCTGCCCGAGGAGCTTGAGGCTTTTTGCGAGGATATCGAGCGCTTTGAGAATATCAATCACCGAGGATTTATGACGATGGCTCCGAAATGTGAAAAAAAAGAGGATTATTTAAAATATTTTCAACAAACTTATCGGCAAGTCCTTGACATTTGGGCAAAAAAAAGGCATAATATAAGTAAGCCTGTTATTTCGATGGGAATGAGCGATAGCTTTGAAGAGGCTATAGCCTCGGGCTCTGATATAGTAAGAGTCGGGCGAGGACTTTTTTTGAAGTAAAATTAAAAATAATAAAATAAAAACAATCATACGGAGGTAGAAAAAATGGCAATTTTTGGTACAGACAGAGGAAAATTTGGCTTTAAGGGCGGTAAGGAAGATGATTTTGATATTTACGGCGGCGAAGATGATTTCGGCGACGTAACCGAGGACGAAGAGGATTTCTCCACGGTAGAGGCTCCCGCAGCGCCTGCATTTACAGCGACCCCCGTTTCCTTGAAGATAATTTCGCTTAAGTCGTATGACGATGCGAAGGAGATCACCGATTTCCTTATGAACGGAAACACTATTCTTCTTACGGTTGACAGTGTAAGCCGTGAGGTTGCACTCAGAATAATAGATCATCTCAGAGGAGCGGTTCAGGTTCTTGGCGGAATGATAACAAGAGTAAACAAGAGCACTATCGTAGTTGCTCCCAAGAATGTTGACGTAAGCAGTATAGAGGCTATGGTAGGCTCTGCTGAGCAGTAATTATCTTTACTATAATTATATATTGGGCTCGTTTCCAAAGAGGCGAGCCCAAATAAATATCGGGCGAATGCTCGGTTTGCGTTTTGTTTTTTTACAAGTTTTGGGTCGTAAGGAGGACACGTCTTGCAGCTTTCGGTAGTTCTTGATGTTTTTAAGGGAACGGTTTGCGTGATCTTGTCGGCGATACAGCTGGCAATGACCGCTCGCGCAATACTTTCTTGGTTTCCTATTGAGCCAAATAAGTTTACAACCTTTTTGAATGTGATCACAGAGCCTGTAGTTTATCCGATAAGGAAGCTTTTTGAAAAGATGAATTGGTTTCAGAATATTCCGCTTGATATGTCGTTTATGACTGCGTTCATAATAATTTCTATTCTTTTGTTGTTATTGGCTTGAGGTATGGATATAAATGATTTTGATAGTCTTATTTCGAGGCTTGATGATTTAAAGAGGTGCGCTACTCGGGGAAGCTTAGGAGTTAGCGCATTTTTTTCGCCGAGAGAGCTTCGCGCGGCGGAGGAATACCTTTGCTCATGCGGAGCTGATTTTCTTTTATACGGCGGATATTTGGATGCTGAGCGAAAGAAGGTTTATATTCTCCCCGAATTTGCGGAGGATTGCAGAAGCGCGGAT
>JAFQPL010000048.1 GCA_017411785.1 Clostridia bacterium | reverse complement strand
GATCTATCGGGAAATTTAATATCGTGCGCCCACACAAAATTGGGCATCGCGGCGGGGGCGTCTACTCCGCTAAGCGTTATTCAGGAGGTACACAACATCATGAGCGAAAAAATTGAAAATTTTGAAGAATTGCTCGACGAATCACTTAAGACAACTAAAACTTTAAATAAAGGAGATATAGTTACAGGCATCGTTACCTCGGTATCCGACGCAGAGATCCAGCTTGATCTCGGCGCGCAGGTTACGGGTATCATCACCCCCGAGAACGTTTCAGACGACCCCTCTATAAAGCTTACAGAGCTTTACAAGAAGGGTGACACCATTGAGGCTCGCATCTGGAGACTCAGCGACGTTGACGGAATTGCGGAGCTTTCCAAGAAGACCGTTGACCACGCTAAAGAGTGGCAGAAAATAGTTGAAGCAAGCGAAACAGGCGAGATACTTAACGGTAAGGTTATCGAGATTCTTAACGGCGGCGTAAACGTTCTTGTTGGCGCAACCAAGATATTTGTTCCCGCTTATCATTCGGGCGTTCCGAAGGACGGCGACCTCAACTCTATCAAGGGTAATGAGGTAAGCCTCAGAATCATAGAGATCAAGGGTAACAGAGCAAAGGGCTCTATCCGCGTAGTTGCAAGCGAAAAGGCAAGAGAAGCTCGCCGCGCCGCAGAGGAAGAATTCTGGAGCAATGTTGAAGAAGGTAAGGTCTACACGGGTAAGGTCAAGAATATGACCGCTTACGGCGCATTCGTTGATCTCGGCGGAGTAGACGGAATGGTACATAAGAGCGAGCTTTCCTGGAAGCCCATCGCTTCTCCCGCGTCTGTTCTTTCGATCGGACAGGAGATCACGGTATTCATCAAGGAATTCAACGCAGAAAAGAAGAGAATTTCTCTCGGATACAAGACCGAGGATACTAACCCTTGGAACATCTTCACCGCAAACTATCAGGTAGGCGACGTTATCTCTGTTAAGATAGTAAGCCTCATGCCCTTCGGCGCATTCGCCGAGATAATTGACGGCGTTGACGGACTTATCCACATCTCGCAGATCTCGCTTGAAAAGATAGGCAAGCCCGCGGACGTTCTTGAGGTAGGTCAGGTTGTTGACGTTAAGATAACGGCAATTGACGAGGAAAAGAGAAACGTAAGCCTCTCGATAAAGGCTCTTCTTGAGGAAGCTAAGGCAGCTGACGAAGCTATGCCCGAGGAATACGCGCAAGAAGCTCCTGCAGAGGAAGCTGTTGCAGAGGAAGCTGCTGCAGAAGACGCAGAATAATAAAAAACCAAAGGGCTGCAAGCTTGCAGCCCTTTATTTTAGAGGTACAAAATATGCTTAACAAAATAAAAAGCGACGCGGCTCTCGCAATAAACGAGCTTATAGAGACATCGGGAATACGTTCGGGAGAGATAATGGTCATAGGCTGCTCAAGCTCGGAGCTTACGGGCGGCACCATAGGTAAAGCATCGGCTCCCGAGGCGGCAGAAGCACTGCTCGACGCTGTCTATCCGATACTGAAGGAAAAAGGAATATTTCTTGCCGCGCAATGCTGCGAGCATCTCAACAGAGCCATAATAATCGAACGCGAGTGCGCAAAAAAATATCAGCTCGACGAGGTATGCGTAGTTCCGCAGCCAAAAGCAGGAGGCTCCTTTGCCACAGCGGTCTACAAACGGATGAGCGATCCCGTAGCAGTCGAAGCCATAAAAGCCCACGCAGGCATTGATATAGGCTCAACGCTTATAGGAATGCATCTCAGATGCGTAGCGGTCCCCGTAAGACTTTCTCTTTCCAAGATAGGCGAAGCAAATATAGTTTGCGCCCGCACAAGACCGAAGTATATCGGCGGCGAAAGAGCAAAATACGAATAGATCAACGAAAAACCGCTTTTGCCCGCGAAAGCGACACAAGCTCACGCAAAAACGGTGAGCCGAAAAAGCGCTTGCTTTTTATATAAACATCGCATTTGGGCGCAAAATGAGTAAAATAACGTTCAAACAACGGAAGAAGCTCTTTTTTCAGAGCTTTTTCCTTTTTTATTATCTCATTCGCGCTAAGAGAAAAAAGCGAGGGAATAAGCAGATCCATATCAAAAATTATAAAATCGGGGTTGGTAACAGGACACGACCGCATAAGCCATATAGGAGAAGCAACAGTTATTCCCCGAGGAATATATCCGTTAAACTCCCTGCCCTCTGTCTCAAGAACACAAAACGCCTTGTGGAAGACCGATATCGCGTCAGCAAGCTCACCCTCGGTGTGAAAGCCCGAGAATGAAACGGCAAAGCTGCCATAGACAGCGGCGCAAAAAAGCTGCTCGGCATTTTCAGAAAAAGCGCGAAGCCGCCGTTCGCCATCGCTCGGCACAGCCATATCAACAACGATAAGCTCGGGAATAAGCCTCTCCCAAAGCGAAACCGCAGAATCAAAAAGCTCTCCCTCTGCGCAAAGAAGCTCCGAGGGAATAAAAAAGCTTCCCCGCTCCTCTGAAAAACCAAGCTCCCCACCCGTCTCGATAATTTTACCAAGAGAACAGGAAAAGCCCGAGCCTTCGCCGCGAGAGGAGCGGTAAAGCTCAAGCGTTTCTACCGAGGGGTCAAGCGCAAAAACAGATCGCTCGGTGTCGATAAGCACTACCTTGTTTCGATAGCTTTCATATTCAGCCTCGGCAGGATCTATAAGCACGCAAGGCACCCCGAGCGAGCAAAGCTCACCTACGTACAGATCGTTATCTCCGCAAAAGGCTATGACCGCAACAGGCGGGCATAAAAGCAATGTCGCGCGCTCTATCCTCTCCCCAACGCGAACGCATAATATCGAGCCCTCGGTATAGCTCTCATCAAAAAATCTTATCCTTCCGATAAGAACACCGCTGCCCCCAACGGCAACACGGCCGCTAAGCCGTTTTTCACAACTGTATCCCTTACTATCCCTCAAAATATCAGCTCCTCGCTCAATTTATCTTATTTTTTGCAAAAAAAATTACTTTTATGTAAGAAAAATTTCAAAAAAACGCTATACAAATAAAAAAGTTTATGATATAATACCTTTGGATAAAATCCGTAATTTTTTCTTTTGGAGGAAAAAGCATGAAACTTATCGTCGCTAAGAACTATGACGAAATGTCGGCAGAAGCCGCAAAAATAATGGCAGAGGTGATCAAGAACAAGCCTGACTGCGTTCTCGGTCTCGCAACGGGATCTACCCCCGTTGGAATGTACGCCTGCCTCGTTGATATGTACAACAAGGGTGAGCTTGATTTTTCAAAGGTTAAATCAGTAAACCTTGATGAGTACTATCCCATCGTTCCCGAGCATGACCAGAGCTACCGCTACTTTATGAACTACAATCTTTTTGATAAGGTAAATATCAATAAGGAAAACACCTTTGTTCCCGACGGAACCTGCGCAGATCCCGCAGCATTCTGCAAGGCATACGATGAGAGGATCGATGCCATGGGCGGCACAGACATCCAGGTACTCGGAATCGGAAGAAACGGTCACATCGGCTTTAACGAGCCCGATACCGAGCTTCTTTACGGCACCCACCTTACAGATCTTACAGAGGATACCATAGACGCTAACGCAAGATTCTTTGCTTCGGCAAATGACGTTCCCAAACAGGCTCTTACCATGGGTATGGGTCCGATCTTTAAGGCTCGCAAGATAATCCTTCTCGCTAACGGAGTTAATAAGGCAGAGGCTATCAAGCAAACTCTTGCAGGCAAGGTAAGCACCCTTTGCCCCTCTACTCTCCTTACACTTCACCCCGACGTAACCGTTATCTGCGACGAGGACGCTTACTCCTTGGTAAAGTAATTTAATAAAAACGCTCGGCCGAAATTCTCGGTCGAGCGTTTTTTGTTTTATAAATCATATTTTTAATATATCAGCGTTAAATAAAATTATAAAAAAAGCCTTTTTTGAAACATATTACAACGAATTTAAAAATCTCAAATGCAAAAAATAATAAAGCAAGCGCAGGCTTGTATATCTTCTAAAAAAGAGAAAAAGAGGAAATAATATGAAAAAACAAGGCTTTGCAAAAAAAGCTGTGCAGGCATCGGCTTGGTACCTGCGATTAGGCTCATTTGCGCTTTCACTCGTTATGGGTTTTTCATTTGCTTTGTATCCGATTCTGTCAAGAGAGGCGCGTCCCGCGTCGCAAACCGCATTCGACAGTGAGATAACCGAGGTCGACTACAAAGCTATCTTAAAAGAACCCGACACGCAAAACCAAAGCGTTGGAGCAAGCATAAGCCGAGCCGAGCTTAAGGCGCTCCGTCTCTATCCGGGAGGAATTCCCTTCGGAATAAAATTTATAACCGAAGGAGTACTCGTAGTTGGAGTTTGCGCGGTTAAATCCAATAATAAGGAAATAAATCCGTCGGAAAGCGCGGGACTCAAGGTCGGCGACAGAATAATCGCGATCGACGGAAAAAGACTGTCCTCGGCAGAGGAGCTTACGAATATAGTAGAAGAAAGCAACGGAAGATCTCTCGCCGTTTCTTATACCCGAGGAGGAGTCTCGCAAAGCACGCTTCTCACACCGATATACAGCGAGAGCGAGGGCGCGTATAAAACGGGGCTTTACGTTAAGGACAGCGGAGCGGGAATCGGAACTGTAAGCTATATCAATCCCGCCACGCTTGAATTCGGAGGACTCGGTCACGGAGTTTGTGAGGGAGAAAGCGGAACGCTTATCCCGATAAGCAAGGGCAGCGTTCTTGACGTCAATATCAACGGAGTAATCAAGGGCGAATCGGGAACCCCGGGCGAGCTGAGAGGATATTTCTCCTCGGGAAGAACGGGCTCTCTCTTGCAAAACAACGATTGCGGAGTCTTTGGCAGATTCACGGCTATGCCGAAAAACCTTCCATGCGAGGCTCTGCCGATAGGACTCAAGAGCGAGCTTAGATCGGGCAAGGCGTATATCTATACGACACTTGAGGGATGCTCCCCGAAAAAATATGAAATAGAAATATCAAATATTAAACCGAATGAGGCGCGCGGAAAATGCTTTACAGTCAGAGTAACAGACCCCGAGCTGCTCAAAAAAACCGGCGGAATAGTTCAAGGAATGAGCGGCAGCCCAATCATCCAAAACGGAAAGCTCGTCGGCGCGGTAACGCACGTTCTCATCAACGACCCAACCACAGGATACGGAATTTTCATCGAAAATATGCTTAATGCCGCGCAAATGCCAATGCAAAGAGCGGCGTAAAACAAAAACATTTTATTGTGAACAAACGGGAGGCTGATAGCCTCCCCTACAAAATATTTTCTTTACGTAGGGGAGGATATTATCCTCCCGCCGTATCAATAAAAATTAATCCTACAAAACATTTTCTTTGCGTAGGGGCGGATATTATCGCCCGCCGTACAAACCGTTTTCTTTACGTAGGGGCGGATATTATCCGCCCGCCGTACAAACCGTTTTCTTTGCGTATGGGAGGAGATTATCGCCCGCCGTACAAACCGTTTTCTTTGCGTAGGGGAGGATATTATCCGCCCGCCATATCAATAAAATTTAATCTCAACAAACGGCGACAGCAAGCCCCCGCCCTACAAACCAAATCACAAATCAAACAAAAAAATTGTCCCTATCCTAACGCACTGCATAAGTGAATTATGATAGGGACGTTTATTTTATACTTTTTTATTTTTCATCAGAGCCCAAAATCGTTTTTTTCAAAAGATTTGCGTCCATTAAAACAACTCCGGCTACACTGTCACTGGGAAGCAATTCCCGGAATTTTGCATCGGTGTGTGAGACGGTACGCGGCCACGGATACAAAAGAAATATCGGTATTTCTTTTTCGGCTGTCGGTATAAACAATTCAGATCTCGCAAACTTTGTTTCTCCCTTATATGTCAGCGCGTGTTCGGGAGCCTCACTGTGTTTGACTTTTTTATAAAAGAAAATATGCCGTCTTCTGCATTCGATAAAATATTGTTCCTTGCTTTTTTCAAAATTCCATCTCCCACGAGTTGAAATAAAGGTCAAAATACTTATCTTATATGTTTTTTCCTTTAATATTACCGTATAATCGGTATCGCCTTTTTTTGAAAAACAGGTTTTTATTAAGCTTCGATGAGAAATCACCTGTACATCCTCTGCTTTTCCCAAATCCTTCATAAAAGAGCGCAAGGCGAGCATTTTAACGGTATACCATATCACCTTTAATATAGAATAAAGTATACCCACAGATATCAAGACCGCTATAACATATACAACTATAATAAAATCCATTTTTCCCTCTTGAATAGTTATTGTTCATTTTCTATTATCCAATCAAGCAGCTCCTGATATTTCATCTCCCCCGCCGCGACGGCAAGACCGACGCGCGCTACCTCGGCGTTTGTGGGTCGAAGCTTGATACCGTTGGTTTCAAGGAACGTGAGAAGAACGTACATTCCTATTCTTTTGTTTCCGTCCACAAAAGCGTGATTGGAGATCAGCGCAAAGCCGAGCCTCGCGCCCTTTTCCTGCTTGGTGGGATAAAGCTCTTTTCCGTCAAAGGTAGCGAACGCCGATTCAAGCGCGCTGTTAAGAAGCGCGATATCGCGCACATTCGGGTCACCGCCTGTTTCCGCGGTAATGAGTTTATGAAGCAATAATACTTTTTCTTGCGAAAATTTTATCATACGTTTAACCTCGTTGATATTGACTGATACTCCTTGCGAGCATCGCCGTTTTCACGACGGCACTTCGTGCTACGCTCCGTACACGGAGCGCTCGCGGAGCAATCTGCGCTCTCTCGCTGACAAGCAAGCTTGCCGACTCGCTTCGCTTGATTATCATTTCGCAAGCTCCTCAAAAGCGGGACGGTAGAGCTTCAAGATACGTGCCGCTACAAAGTCGATCTTCTCGTCGTCGGTCATTTCTATCGTGGTGTCTTGCTCAATATCCACCAATTTATATTTGGGTTTGTTGTTCTTAAAAATATATAGCTCGCCGTGCTTATCGGTCATTCTTGCCACACGCGAAAAATTCTGATTCGCCTCGGAAATCGAAACGATCTGATTCGTATTCAAATTCATTTTAAATACCTCCATTTCGAGATTACAATATTATTATACACAAATTTTAGGATATTGTCAACATAAAATAAATATTTTCATAAATTTTCTATTAGATTTTGTTGTCCTTTATTGACATACTCGTGAGCGGAAGCCCGATAATTCAAAACGGGAGGCTGATAGCCTCCCCTACCAAACGTTTTCTTTTCGTATGGGAGGATATTATCCTCCCGCCGTATCAATAAAAATTAATCTTAACAAACGGCGGGAGCAAGCCCCCGCCCTACAAACCGTTTTCTTTACGTAGGGGAGGATATTATCCTCCCGCCGTATCAATAAAATTTAATCTTAACAAACGGCGGGAGCAAGCCCCCGCCCTACAAACATTTTCTTTGCGTAGGGGCGGATATTATCCGCCCGCGGTACAAACCGTTTTTTTACGTAGGGGAGGATATTATCCTCCCGCCATGACTTTTAGCTTTTGTCAACGCTATATTGAAATCTTTATGCACAAATTCAAATTGTTTTCAGTATTTGTGTGATCTATAACAGATTTTTTCAACCTTTTACAATTTTATTCTTTTTATTTTCTTGTATCTTTTAAACTTTTTGTTGAAAACTGTTGCCTCTTCTTGAACACACTCGTGTCAGGCTCACCGATAATTCAAAACGGCAAACTTGTCAGCGCGGTAACGCACGACCTTAAAAACGCTCCATGCCCCTAAAAACGCTCCGATTTCTTAACGCGCTTGGTTTGCGATATAACGCCACGGCGCTTTTTATATCCCCTCTTGATATTATCAAAGGAGTATGATATAATATCGGTATAACCACTGCTTACATCAAATCCTGTAACGTCACGGGGGACTTATGGAAAAAACGTTATCACTAAATGAACAACCCGTAATCAAAGAAAGAAATTACGGAATTGACCTGCTTCGGCTCGTCTCAATGCTTATGGTCGTTTCCCTGCATATTCTTGAATTTTACGTTGGCGGAGTAATGAAGGGGGCTGAGAGCCTGACCTTTAAGGGAGAATTTCTTTGGGCTCTCGAAATTTTGTGCTTGGGAGCGGTAAACATATACGCTCTTATATCGGGATTCGTAGGCTACAAATCAAGACATAAGGCAAGCAATATTATCTATCTTTGCCTGCAGTTGATCTTTTTTACGCTGATAATCTCAGGAACAGATCTTATCCTGTCAATAAGACAGGGAGCGGAGCTTTCCGCAAAGGATGTGTTTTTAAGCTTCTTCCCATCAATAAAGGGATATTGGTATTTCTCAGCGTATTTCTGTCTCTTCTTCTTTATGCCGATACTCGATAAAATTATCGAATCGGCGTCGAGAAAAAGCCTGAAGATCGCCGCTGTGCTCTGCTTTTGCGTATTCTGCTGCTTTACCCAGATATTCACCGAGGTCTCGGGCCTTGAGGGAGGATACACGGTTTTATGGTTAGTGCTTCTTTACCTGCTGGGAGCCTATATCTCACGTTACGATCCGCTCAAAAATTGGTCGGCGTGGGCTTGCTTTCTCGGCTACGCAGTCTGCGTTGCTCTTACCGTTATAAGCCGAGTGGCTATCGGCTACGGCACGCTTTACTTATTGGATGAAATAAAATGGATAAATCTTCTCGTTTCCTATACCTCTCCGACCGTCACCGCAGGCGCTGTATTCGTGCTTTGCGGATTCAGTAAGCTAAGGATCGGTAAAATACCCGCAAAAACAATCGCCTTTCTGTCCCCGATGGCATTCGGCGTTTACCTCATTCACTGCCATCCGATAATTTTTTCATACTTCATCGGCGCTTTTGAATGGATAAATCAATATCCCATATGGCAAATACCCTTAACGGTCCTCGCGATAAGCCTGTTTATCTTCTCCTCATGCCTTTTTATCGACGGGATCCGTCTTGCGCTCTTTAAGCTTTGCAGAATTAAAAGGCTCTCTATATTTTTAGAGAGGATAATCGGAAAATTTATAAAATCAATACTCAGAATTTTTCATATCAGTCTTGAAGATGAATAAAATAAGCACGATAATCGGGAAACACGATATAGAACTGTAAAAAAAATATGAACAAAGTCACGCGAATATTGTAAAAATCCCGATTTTATGTTAAAATAAAACATACCAAAATTTATAGTTTAAGGAGAAAAGTATGGACAAATTTTTGGGAATCGTAAACAAAATATGGGCCATCGGCGTAGTTAGATTTCTCGTCTACATCGCACTTGCCTTCCTCGCTGCGGGAATTGCAAGCTGGCTCGTAAAAAAGGTGTTGAAGCTCATCAAGCTCGACAAAAAGCTCGATAAATGGGGCGTCGACGGCGGTGTCTTCGGAACCTTCACAAAATTCATAGGAAAAATCGTTTTCCTCGTAGTGTTCCTCCTCTTCCTCCCCTCTGCGTTGGAGGCTATAGGAGTAACAAGCGCATCAGGTCCTATAAGCGGATTGGCAAACACATTTATTAGCTACATACCCAACATTATTGCCGCTGCCGTACTTATATACGTAGGTGTAATGGTAGCGCAGATTCTCGGTCAGATAGTTTCTGTCCTCTTGAAGAAGACCAAGGTAGACGCTCTCGTTAAGAGAAAGGATTCCGAAACTCAGCAAAAGATTTGCATTTCAGACGTCATCGTAAAGCTTTTGATGGGCGTTATCGTTCTTATTACCATAGTTGCGGCTCTCGGCGTACTTAATATCAAGGCTATTTCCGAGCCCGCATTCGGTATAGTAAGCTCTATCTTCGGTGCAATTCCTCCGATAATACTCGCAGTCGCTGTAGTATCTATCGGTATCTTCGTTGCAAGCATCGCATGCAACGTGCTTTACAACCTCCTCATTGCTACCAACTTTGATAACGTTGTAAAGAAGATCTTGCCCCAGATCAAGATATCCGCTACAAAGATCGTAGTAAACATAGTAAGAACCATCATCATTCTCTTTGTTGCCGCACAGGGTATCGAGGCTCTCAATCTCTCGATCCTCACAATGATAGTAACAGGAGTTGTTTCTTACATTCCATTGGTGCTCAAGGCTTCCGCTATACTCCTGGCAGCACTCATCGGAACTAACCTTCTTGAAAAGGCAATACTCAAGGCTAAGCCCGGCGCAATCGCAGTTGTAAAGATTGCAAAGGTCGGAATATTCACCGTTGCAGGATTTATGATCCTCAGCCAGCTCGAAATAGCTTCGACTATAGTAAACGTTGCATTCATCGTTATCCTTTCCGCTATCGCGGTTGCGTTCGCAATTTCCTTTGCGCTCGCATTCGGCTTGGGAGGCAAGGACTTTGCTAAGAAAACTCTTACCAGAGTAGACGATAAGATCGAGGATGCTTGCAGCAAGAGAAAAGCAAGAAAGAACGCTCAGGAAGCTATAGCAGCAGAGACTGCAGAAGAGGTTGTCGCAGAGGAAGCTCCTGCTGAGGAAGCTCCCGCTGAGGAAGCTCCCGCCGAGGAAGCTCCCGCCGAGGAAGCTCCCGCCGAGGAAGCTCCCGCTGAGGAAGCTCCCGCTGAGGAAGCAAAAGACGAAAATTAATATAAAACAAAAAACTGTCAGCGCATCCGCGATAAACGGATGCGCTGACCTTTTATATTTCCGCAGTCTGTGCCTACCTTTTTTCAAAAATCGATGTTGGGCTAGTAGTTAGTTTGTGTTTAGAGTTTTTGCTACCTTTTTGAAAAAAGGGTCGGCAGTGCCGACAGCCAAACTCGGGCATAGCAACATCAAATTTGAAGCTGCACACCCCGATGGCGTAATATAATTTTGTGCGCAATGTCACCCAAGCCTCCCTCTCGAGGGAGGGGGACCGCGTTAGCGGTGGAAGGAGTTTTTC
>JAFQPL010000047.1 GCA_017411785.1 Clostridia bacterium | reverse complement strand
TTTTTAATGCTTTTATAGGTGAAAGCTTGATTTATCGAAAGGCTCCCTTGTGCAAAGGGAGCTGTCAGCAAAGCTGACTGAGGGATTGTATTTCTTTGAATTTTTTCCTTTTTACAATCCCTCCGCCTCGCACTTGCTCGGCACCTCCCTTTACACAAGGGAGGCTTGGGTGACTTTATTCCGACAATAGATTTATAATGAAACTATTGACGGAAGAATGGGTTAAATTAGCCTTCTCTTGCGAGAGAAGGGGGACCGCGTCAGCGGTGGATGAGTAGTAATAGTTCGTACAAAATTAAATTACGCCATCGGGGTATACGGCAGTAAAATTTTATGAAAAATCGAAAAAAAGCGGAAAATCTGACAAAAACAGGGTCAAAAAGGGCTAAAAAATGCTTAAATTCAAAAAATACGGTTGACAACTCAACATTTTTGTGGTATTATATATTTGAATGTGCGTGTTACGCATATAAAAAATTAAGGAGGAAAAAATGGAGCAGGATAGATTTGATGAGTTTTATTATCGTGCTACTTGCGCTCTAAAGAGTATTCAGAAGCTAAAAAACAAAGCAATGCTGCCGTTTGGGCTTGCGAGCGCGCATACTATGTGCTTGCGTCATCTTTCTTCGGCGCCCGAAGGACTTACGAGAACGAGACTCGTTCATCTTTGCGACATTGACAAGGCGCAGGTCTCAAGAATAATAAACGAGCTTTGCGCGCGCGGATACGTTATAGAGACCGAGGAAAATATAAACTACAAAAAGAGTTTAAGGCTTACTCCTATGGGAAAAGATATAGCAGAGGAGATAAACTCGCTTGTTTTGAAAATCAATTCTTATGTGAGTAAGGATTTCACCCCTGAGGAAATAAAAGTATTTTATAGGGTGTTCGACGTTATTTGTGAGCGGCTCAAGGAGTCTGAGGATATTATAGATTCCGATGTGGAGAGTATTTCAAAAGCAAGAAAAAGACGCGTTTGATACGCAAAATTTTGAAAGGAGCTTTTATTATGGCAAGAGATAAAAAGACGGCTGCGAGCAACAAGCAGCCTAAGGTATATAATAAAAAGAAAACGAGAAGAGAGTACGAGAGGGTTTCCGACGTACGCGATCTTTGCCGTGTTTTTCAAAAGCACGGAAGCAGGGTTGCCTTCAGCTATTTCGGCGAGGGCAGAAGAGTTCAGGATATAACCTACCGTGAATTTTACAGAATGATACTCAGAATATCCGCGGGACTTACGACTATGGGATATTCCAAAAAGCGAGTGGCTATTCTTGGAGAAACGAGTGTTGAGTGGCTTGCGACCTATCTTTCTGTTCTTGCGACGGGAGGAATAGCTATTCCTCTTGACAGAGAGCTTGATATCGATGTTATCGAGGGCTTTATGGAGCAGGTTGACGCGGAGGTGATAGTTTATTCTGCGTCCTTTAACGGAAAATTCGCGAAGGCTATGAATGAGCATCCCTCGCTTAAATGCTTCGTCCCTATGAAGCCCGACGACAGAGAGCTTGCTCTTAGTGAAAAGGTGCTTCCGCTTCAGACGATAATAGAGCACGGATATCCTATCGCGTCCAAGGGATATACGCTTCCGCCCGTTGAAAAGCGTGAGGAGGCGGCAATGTTTCTCTTTACCTCGGGTACCACGGGAACGAGCAAGTGTGTAATGCTTAGCCAGAAGAATATTTTTTCTGTTGTTTCATCGGCTGCGGAGACTGTTGATTTTTATCCCGATGACGTTATAGTTTCACTTCTTCCCATACACCACACCTATGAGCTTGCCTGCACGCTTGCGGCTCTTGATTACGGTGTTCATATATGTATAAACGATTCTCTTACGAGAGTTCTTAAAAATCTTCAGCTCTTTAAGCCGACGGCTCTTATACTTGTTCCGCTTTACGTTTATACCTTCTATAAAAAGATATGGGCGGAGGCAAAGAAGCAGGGAAAGGATAAAACTCTTAAGCTTGGTATAGGCGCGTCGCGTGCGCTACGAGCAACAGGCGTTGATAAGAGAAGGCAGATATTTGCCGACGTTCACGCATCATTTGGCGGACGTCTTGAAAAAATAATCTGCGGAGGAGCGGCGCTTAATCCGAGAATGATCGAGTTTTTCGAGTCGATAGGCATTTCTATTTACGAGGGCTTCGGTATAACCGAATGCTCGCCTCTTGTCGCGGTAACTCCTTATTACGCGAGAAAATACGGCTCGGTAGGTCCTGCCGTTCCTTGCTGTCAGATAAGAATAGACGAGATGTCGGTCAATGACAAGGGCTTCCGTGAGGGAGAGATACAGGTCAAGGGAGATAACGTAATGCTGGGCTATTACAAAAACACTAAGGCTACGGCAAACGCGTTTACCTCAGACGGTTGGTTCAGAACGGGAGATATGGGATATCTTGATGAGGACGGATATTGCTATATAACGGGGCGTCTTAAAACTGTTATCGTTCTTGAGAACGGAAAGAATATATTCCCCGAGGAGATAGAGGAATATCTTGGCGATATAGAAACTATTTCCGAGTGTGTGGTAGTCGGAAGACAGGCAGGCTCGGAGGTCAATCTTGTTGCGGTCGTTTATCCCGACACCTCAAAATTCCCGGTAACCGCAACAAAATCCGATATGCACGATGAGATATACAAGCAGGTAAACGAGCTTAATAAAAAGCTTCCGACTTATAAGCATATCAAGGCTGTGGAGCTTCGTGACAGAGAATTTGAGAAGACAACGTCGAGAAAGATCAAGAGACACCTTGTAAAATGATTTTTGCGGCGCATTATAAAATTTAAAATACTTGACAAAATAGGTGATTAAGCTTATAATTGAAATAGGACGCTTGTCCGCAGAGCCGTTTCTCCTAAAAGTCAACCGAAAGGATTTAGGTTAATTATGGATAATTACGTTATTGTAACCGATTCGGGAACGGATTTTTCCGATGAGCTTGTAAGGGAGTGCGACGTTGTAAGGCTTGAGCTTTCAATTCTTATTGAGGGTGAGGAGCCAAAGCCTAATAACGAGGTTGAACCAAAGAAGCTATATGAGCTTTTGAGGGCAAAGAAAAAAGCAACCACCTCTGCAATAAGCGTTGGAGAATTTAAGGATCGCATGCGTGGAATTCTTGATGGCGGAAAGGATATCCTCTATCTTGGATTTTCGTCGGGACTCAGCAGCACGTTCCACGCTGGCAAGCTCGCTTGCGAGGAGCTTTCGGAGGAGTATCCCGACAGAAAGCTTTACGCGGTAGATACGCTTTGCGCGTCGCTCGGTCAGGGCTTGCTTGTTTATCACGCGGCAAAAATGCGTCTTGGCGGAGCTTCCATTGAGGAAGTAAGGGATTTTGCCGAAAGCAATAAGCTCAAGCTCTGTCACTGGTTTACCGTTGATGATCTCTTCTTTCTTAAGAGAGGCGGCAGAGTCGGAGCAGCGAGCGCGGTGCTTGGTACAGTGCTTGGCATTAAGCCGATAATGCACGTAAATAATGAGGGTAAGCTCATAAAGGTCAGCACTGTGCGCGGACGAAAGGCTTCTATCGATGCTCTTTGCGAAAAGGCAAAGGCGAGCGCGCTTGACGCGAAGGCTAAGCTTATTGCCTTTATCTCTCACGGAGACTGTGAGGATGACGCAAAATATCTTGCTGAAAAGATTAAAAAGGATGTTGGCTTCAAGGACGTAATTATAGGCTATGTAGGCTCGGTAATAGGCTCACATTCGGGCCCCGGAACCTTGGCTTTATTCTATCTTGGCGCCGAGAGGTAATTAACTATGAGAATTGATGCAAAAACATTGCTTGCGCTTTTTATTTCGGGAGCTAATGCGCTTGATAATAATAAGGACGCGATCAACAATATGAACGTTTTTCCTGTTCCTGACGGAGATACGGGCATAAATATGACTCTTACGCTCAGCGCGGTAAGAAAAATGAGTGACGAGGAGATCACTACTCTTAAGGAGTGCGCTCGCGAGGCTCAGGATCTTATTATGCGCTCGGCGAGAGGTAACTCCGGCGCGATACTTTCGCTTTTCTTCAGAGGCTTTTACAAGGCGCTCAAGGAGGTTGACAGTATAGGCGTTGCCGAGATGTCTATGGCGCTTCGCAGCGCTTGCGATCAGGCGTACAGAGCGGTTCAGAATCCCGCGGAGGGAACTATTCTTACCGTTATGCGACGCTGCGCTGAGGAGTCCGAGCGAATACTTGCCGAGGGAATGTTTAACGACGATACTTTTATTGAGTTCTTCGCTTATCTCGTTGACGTAGCTCAAAAGGCTCTTGATGAGACTCCCGAGATGCTTCCTGTGCTTAAGGAGGTCGGCGTTGTTGACGCGGGCGGCGCGGGATTTGTTACTATGCTTAACGGTATGCTTGCGGCTTTGCGCTCGGATCCCGTTGAGCTTATTGATGAGCCGTCGGATGAGCCTAAGGCTGCGGATTTTGCCGAGTTTGATACGGCAAGCATAACCTTTCCTTACTGTACCGAGTGCGTGCTTGAAAAGTCGGATGCCTTTGTAGGTGAGGGTACTGCCGATGCGGTCAGAGAGTTTGTTTGCTCGATAGGCGACAGTGTAGTCTTTATCGAGGATGAAAATATAGTAAAAATTCACGTACATACCGACCATCCCGGCCTTGTGCTTGAGAAGGTTGGTGAGTACGGTACCTTTATAAGCGTAAAGGTTGAGAATATGCGCAATCAGCATTCTGCTTTGGTTGCGGGTAAAGAGGAAGAAAAGGAAAAGGCGGTTGAGCCTGTTAACGATTTCGGATTTGTTTCGGTCTGTATGGGCGAGGGCGTTACCGCTACCTTCCGTGACCTTGGCGCAGATAACGTGATTCACGGCGGACAGACTATGAATCCAAGCACGCAGAATATAATAGACGCTATTCGTATGACTCCCGCAAAAACTGTATTCGTGCTTCCTAATAATAAGAATATTTATCTTGTTGCGCTTCAGGCGGCAAAGCTTGTAAAGGACAGACATGTTGAGGTGCTTAATACCAAGAGCGTTCCTCAGGGAATTTCCGCAATGCTTGCGTTCAGCGCTGATATCTCGACAGAGGAAAATCTTGATTCTATGAACGCCGCTATCGAGGGCGTTACAAGTATGTCTATAACTCATGCTATACGTAACACTACGATTGACGGTGAGAAGATAGAAAACGGTCAGATGCTCGGACTGATGAATGGCTCTATCGAGTGCGTTGCCGACAGTACTCTTGAGTGCCTCGAGATGCTTTGCGATAAAATGACCGACGCTTCCTTTATTACTCTTTTCTATGGCTCGGACGTTTCCGAGGACGACGCTAAGCGCGCCGAGGAGCTTGTTCAGAGTAAGACCGTTGACGCCGAGATAATCCTTGTTTCGGGCGGTCAGCCTATCTATGACTTCATTATATCTGTGGAGTGATTTTAGGGAGAAGTTAGTTTGAGCCAAGAGTTTTTGCTACCTTTTTGAAAAAAGGTAGCGCCAAAAACTTTTCTTGCAAAAAGTTTTAGGGCTATTTTCAAAAATAGTACGCTCGACGGTTGTTGTCAATCGTCGAGCGTTTTTCTAATTTTATTACGCCATCGGGGTACACGGTAACAATTTTAATATCACAAACATCGAGCGTGGCTGTCGGCACTGCCGACCGAGCGTGGCTGTCGGTACTGCCGACTCGTACTGCCGACTCGCTACTGCCGACCGAGGGGTTTACTTTTTTTCTTTTATGTGATATAATTTATTTATCGGCTACAGATACAGGAGGAATTTACGGTGAAGCAGCTTAAAATGGTACGCTATAGCTCCGAGGTTACGGAAGAGGAATTGCCGCAGGGATATTATTTTGCTTTTTTTGACGGCTCTGATTCTGACGTTTTTGCTTGGTGTGACGTTTGCCGTCGCGCAGGAATGGTTACAAGCACGGACGATGCTGACGTTTTTCGCAGAGTTATGCTCTCGGTTGAGGGGATAGAGCCTAAAAAAGATATTTTTTTCGTCGTTTCACCGTCAGGCGAGCGGGTCGCTACGAGTGCGCTTATACGGCGTGAGAGCGACAATTCGGGATATTTGCATATGGTTGCCGCGGTCCCCGAGGTGCGTGGGCGGGGGATAGGTCATGCTATGCTTTCTTTCGTTCTGAAGCAGGCTGAGGAGAGGAAGCTTGATTTTTGCAGACTGACTACAGACGATCACCGTCTTGCCGCGCTGAAGGTTTATTTTGCGGGAGGCTTTAAGCCTGTGCTTTACGGCGCGCCAGAGGACAATATGCGTGAGCGTTGGAGAGTTGTTTGCCAAAATCTTGGAATTGATTTTGATGCTCTTGAGTTTATTGAAAAATAGATGTTTTGCTCCTGACTTTGTTATTTTTGCACAAATCCGTACAGGCTTTTTGGAAACAAACAACCAAAAATTTAACTTTTGAACTCTTATTATTGCAAAAGTGTTCTGAAAGTAGTATAATGTATATGTATGATTAGGATTTCTTGCTTGATTTTTTTGGAGGTGAGATCGTGAAAAGGCTTTTGTCTTTCATTTTAATATTGGTAATTTCATTGTCATGCCTTGCTGCGTGCGCGGGCAACAATACGGATAACGGTGATCAAAGCTTAAGTGACAGCTCTTCTTCGGGAGAAACTTCCGAGAGCTTGGATTCTTCCTTGGAAGGCTCTCCTGACACCTTTACGGATGCGAACGGTCCTACCGATGCGGATATTCCCGAGGGCTCTGGCGGTTCGGAGGATTCCGATGAGACGGAGGCTCCCGCTAAAAAGGACGTAAAGGAAAGCACCGCAGGCATGAAGTTTACCCTTAATAGCGACGGCAAGGGATATACTCTTGTGGGTAAGGGCAGTGCAACGGCTACCGATATATTTATTGACGGACACGAGGGACTTCCCGTTACGACAGTAGCCTACGGCGCCTTTGCTAATGATAAGAATATAAAGACTGTTACTATGGGAGAAAATGTTGAGAGAGTTGAGAATTTCGCTTTTTCGATGTGCTCTGCCATTACCAAGCTCACGCTGGGTAAGAACGTAAAGCATATAGGTGAGTATTCCTTCCGCTATTGTTCGAGCATGACCGACGCCGATCTCGGCTCAAGCCTTGAGGTTATAGGAAGATATGCTTTTTATAACTCGGGCAAGCTTGCGAATATTAAAATGCCCAACACCTTGCAGATCATAGAAGAGGGTATTTTTGATAAGACCGCTTTATATAATGATTCGACAAAGTGGAGCGGCAAGGCTCTTTACTTTAATAAGTATCTTCTTGCTATGAAAACGAAGAATTATACCGACGGCGACGGTGTTAATCACACGATTATCGACGCTTCGGGTAAATTTACCGTTGCAGAAGGCACTCTTATTATATGTGAAAAGGCATTCCGCGACGGAATAAATATTACCGAAATGGTTATTCCCGATAGCGTCAGGTCTATCGGAGAGGGAGCTTTCTCGGGCTGCACCAAGCTTGCTACCGTTACTATGGGTAAGGGTGTTCAGCGTATAGGCGAGGGTATATTCGGATGCGGAAACGATTTCAGAGAGTCTAAATATTACAATACCTCTTCTAACTGGAAAAACGGAATTCTTTACGCGGGTACCTGTGTAGTGGCGGCAAAGCCCGATACCGCTCAAGGAAAGATAACTCTTGCCGAGGGTACTACGGCTATTGCGGACGCTGCCTTTGCAAGATGTGAAAAGATCACCTCAATAGTTGTTCCCGACAGTGTTGCCTGCATCGGAGAATATGCCTTTACAGGCTGCGCTAAGCTTACCGATATTACCATCGGCGCGGGGGTTAAGACGATAGGAAAGTTTGCTCTTAAGGAATGCTCAAGCTTAAACGGAGTGACCTTTAAGAAAACGTCGGGCTGGAAGGTAAACGGACTCGCGGTTCCTTCCTCTGAAATAAACACAAAGTCTAATGCCTTGAAGGCGCTTGCCTTTGTTTACGCGGCTTCGGAATGGCGCGCGTAAGGCGTAAAAAGAATAAAAATGGACTGTGTCAAAAGGTGTGTACTCTTAAGGACAGTTTTCAAAAATACGGCATATCTCGAAAGGGGGATGCCGTATTTTGCATTTGTGGACACAAATGCAGTGCTTGTCAGGAAAATTGACAAGCCATAGATG
>JAFQPL010000046.1 GCA_017411785.1 Clostridia bacterium | reverse complement strand
GAGGATAATCTCTTTGGCAGCATACGCACAAAGGAAGAAAATCAAACCGTGCTTACCACGATCCCCTACGATAAGGGCTGGAACGTTTATATCGACGGTGAGAAGGCAGAGACCTACGAAACGTTAGACGCGCTTATGGCGTTTGATATCGCTGATAGCGGCAAGCATTTCATTGAATTGAAATATATGCCAAATGAATATATTATCGGATTTGCAATTTCAATTTTCGGAATAACCGCATTTCTTCTTCTCTGCGCCGCGGATTTCGTACTGAAGCGTACACTTCTGAAAAACAAGCTTCACGTTTATGAAAAGGATTATTTCATACTTTACGACGTTGATTTGGAAGAAAACGACGAGCCCGCCGAACCTATCGAAAGCAATAAAGCGGGACTTGATGCTCCCGAGCCCATTGAGTCCGATCCCTCAAATGACGAAAATAATTCGGACTGCGGCGAAGAATAAAATCGGATTTCTACACCACGGAGGATTTAAATGTTTTATTTTATTAGCGGAAGGCTTGATCATCTTGATCCTTCCTTTGCTGTAATAGATGCAGGCGGCGTTGGCTACAAGCTGACTATTTCAGGCACTACGCACGCATCAATGCCACATCGGCTTACAACCGATGAAGCACCCTTTGTAAAGCTTTATACCTATATGGCGGTACGCGAGGACGGCATAGAGCTATTTGGATTTTCAAGCGAGGATGAGCTTGCCTCATTCAAGATGCTTATAACCGTTTCGGGCGTAGGTCCAAAGGCTGCTATATCGATACTTTCAGAGCTTACTCCCGCAAAGCTTGCTATAGCCATATGCTCTGACGATAAAAAGGCCATTTCCCGCGCAAACGGAGTTGGACCTAAGAGCGCGGCTCGCATAGTTCTTGAGCTTAAGGATAAGCTCAAGGGGCAAAGCTTTTCCGATTCCGACGGCGAAACGATTTCCGCCGAGGAGCTATCGACAACTACTCCGTCAGGCAAACGCAAGGATGCTGAGGATGCGCTTACCGGTCTCGGTTATTCGAGAAACGAAGCCTCCGCCGCCCTTCGCTCTATAGACGTAGACTCACTTGAGCTTGGCGAGATAATCCGTCTTGCACTCAAAAAGCTTATGAGATAGGAGGTATTGCTGTGAACAACGAAGATTTTGATTTTGAAAGCAGAATAGTAACTACCGCATATCAAAACGAAGATGCCGACGTGGATTCATCACTGCGTCCAAAAAGCCTTAACGATTATATCGGTCAGGATCGGGTTAAGGAAAACCTCAAAATATACATTGAAGCCGCACGGCAACGGGGCGAAAGCCTTGACCACGTTCTCCTCTACGGCCCTCCGGGTCTCGGAAAAACCACTCTTTCAACCATAATCGCAAATGAAATGGGTGTTAATATCAGAGTGACCTCTGGCCCCGCTATTGAAAAGCAAGGAGATCTTGCCGCACTGCTTACCAATCTCTCCGAGGGAGACGTGCTTTTTATAGACGAGATACACCGCCTTTCACGTTCAATTGAGGAAATACTTTATCCCGCTATGGAGGACAACGCTCTTGATATAATTATTGGAAAGGGCCCCTCCGCAAGAAGCATCCGTATCGATCTGCCAAAATTTACACTCATCGGAGCAACAACGAAAGCGGGTCAGCTTACCACACCGCTTCGCGACAGATTTGGCGTACTCTTGAAGCTTGAGCTTTACTCGACCGATGAGCTTCAGACGATCGTTACCCGAAGTGCGGGAATTCTCGGCTTTGATATAACCCCCGACGGCGCGCGAGAGATCGCCTCACGCTCACGCGGAACACCGCGTGTCGCGAACCGCCTTTTGAAGCGCGTGCGAGATTTTGCACAGGTTTCGGGAAAGACTGCGATAGATGCCGAAATCGCAAGCTTTGCTCTGGGCAGACTTGAGATAGATGCTCTGGGTCTTGATAACACCGACAGACGAATGATGGAAACTATCATCAAATTTTACGATGGCGGTCCCGTTGGTCTTGAAACTCTTGCTGCGACCGTTGGCGAGGAGGCTATAACTCTTGAGGACGTTTATGAGCCCTTTCTGTTGCAGATAGGATTCTTAAGCAGAACCCCGCGAGGAAGATGCGTAACGCGTCTTGCTTACGAGCATCTGGGCATTCCCTATAAAGAATCGGGAAAACCTACGACATCACAAATAAATATCTTTGATGAAAACAATTCAAATGAATGATTTTACTCTTTTTACCAAAGAATAAAATAAAATAAAATAATGGAGGATTTTAATTATGTGTGAAATCAGATTTTATGTATGTGAGCATTGCGGAAACATTATCGGCGTTATTCATAACGCAGGCGTTCCAATGATGTGCTGCGGAAAGAAAATGACCTTGCTTGAGCCGGGCTCTGTTGACGCAAGCCTTGAAAAGCACGTTCCCGTTGTTGAACGCAGCGAAAGCGTTATCAGCGTAACGATAGGCTCTGTTGATCATCCTATGCTTGAGGAGCATCATATTGCATGGGTATATCTTCAGACTAATCGCGGAGGTCAGCGCAAATGTCTCGCCATAGGAAGCAACCCTACGGTTAATTTTGCTCTCTGCGACGAGGAGCCTGTTGCGGTATACGCTTACTGCAATCTTCACGGTCTTTGGAAAACAGATCTTTAATATTATTTATCAATTATAATTCATGAGCGTAAAAGCTTTCTAAAAAAAGTCAGCCCAATCCTGAAAATCGGGATTGGGCTGACTTTTATTCTTAGACCATTTTTTCCTGTTTTACCTTTTTATCTATAACGTGGCGAGACGCAAGCTCGTTCTTTATGTCATCAATGGAAATTCCCATTTCGATCATCAGAACCATCACGTGATAAACGAGATCGGAAATCTCGTATATCGTTTCTGCCTTATCATTTGCCTTGCCTGCGATAATTACCTCTGTGCATTCCTCTCCGACCTTCTTAAGAATTTTATCTATTCCTTTCTCAAAGAGATAGGTCGTATAAGAGCCTTCCTTCTTCTCTATCTTTCTGCCCTCAATAACCTTCATAAGAGCCTCAAGTGAGAATTCTTCTCTCTCGTCACTCTCAAAAACGGTATTGTTAAAGCAGGAATCTGTACCAAGATGGCAAGCGGGCCCGTCCTTATAAACAGAAACGGTAAGCGCATCCTTATCACAATCCGCGGTAATACTTACGATATGCTGCTTGTTCCCCGAGGTCTCGCCCTTTCGCCAAAGCTCTTTACGTGAGCGTGACCAGAAGCAGGTCGTGCCCTCCTTCATGCTGATCTCAAGGCTCTCGCGGTTCATATATGCAACCGTAAGAACTTTTTTTGTTACGGCGTCCACGACGACCGCGGGAATAAGTCCCTTTTCATCAAATTTAAGCTCATCAATTTTTGTAAATTCTGCCATTTTTTCTCTCCGTTTCTTATATACGCACGTTTATATTCGCGCCTTTTAGCCTTTCCTTCAAATCCTTTATGCTTACCTCTCCAAAATGGAAGATAGATGCGGCAAGACCTGCATCAACCTTCGGCAACTCGTTAAACAAGGTAACGAAATCCTCTATGCATCCTGCGCCGCCCGAGGCAATAACGGGCACACTTACCGCGTCGCAGACCGCTGAAAGCATTTCTATATCAAATCCGCGCTTTACGCCGTCGGTATCGATACTGTTTACTACGATCTCCCCCGCTCCGTTTGAAACGCAACGCTTTATCCAGGAGATAGCCTCCATTCCCGTATCCTCTCTGCCGCCTTTGGCAAACACTCTGAATTCGCCCTCGACACGCTTTATATCCGCAGAGAGAACAACGCACTGATCTCCGTATTTTTTTGCCGCCTGAAGCACAAGATCGGGATTCTTTATTGCCCCCGAATTTACGCTTACCTTATCCGCGCCACATTTTAAAACGCGGTCAAAGTCCTCAAGCGTATTTATCCCTCCGCCTACAGTGAGAGGAATAAAGACCTTCGACGCCGTTTCGGTAAGTATATCGGTAAATAACGCTCTCCCCTCGGCAGATGCCGTTATATCATAAAAAACAAGCTCGTCTGCTCCGTTGTCGCTGTAAAACCGAGCAAGACTTACAGGCGAAGAAACGTCTGCGAGTCCTAAAAAATTCACTCCCTTTACAACACGTCCGTTCTTTACGTCAAGACACGGAATAATTCTTTTAGTTATCATTGCTTTTCCTCTGTTATTTTTATAGCCTCAGCAAGATCAATAGCGCCCGTGTAGATCGCTTTACCCAAAATAGCGCCGTAAAGGTTCATTTTCATAAGTGATCTCACATCATCAAGAGTAGAAACCCCGCCCGAAGCTATAATATTTATTGAAAAATTACGGTTCAGCGACCTGTAAAGCTCGACATTTGTTCCTGACATCATGCCGTCCTTTGAAATATCTGTACAAATAACGCTGCCTACGCCAAGCGTCTCAAGCTCACGGCAAAAATCCTCACAGCTGACACTTGAAACCTCGGTCCATCCCTTTATCGCAACCATTCCGTCCTTAATATCAACGCCTACGGTTATCTTCTCTCCGTAAAGAGAAATCGCGCGCTTAAGAAGCTCGGGGTCGGTTATTGCCGCCGTACCGAGAATTATACGGTCAACTCCCACATCTATATAGGTTTTTATAACGTCAAGGCTTCGTATTCCCCCGCCTATCTCCACGGAAAGATCTGCCGCCTCTATTATTTTCTTAACGGTATCAAAATTATCCGCCCTTCCGCTTTTTGCTCCGTCAAGATCAACAACGTGCAGATATCTTGCTCCGCAATCATAAAAATATTTAGCTACCTTTTCGGGCGAATCACTGTAAACGGTGACCTTATTATAATCACCCTTTTGCAGTCTTACCGCTTTTCCGTCTATTAAATCTATCGCAGGTATTATCTTCATAATAGATTCCTTTACTTTTAAATTTCACAAAACGCCTTAAGTATGGATAGTCCGACACGCTCACTCTTTTCGGGGTGGAACTGTACTCCGCAAACGTTTTTATTTCGTACCGCGGCAGTAAGCGTTGCGCTATATTCCGTCGTGGCTATTACAGACTCCTCACATTCCGCGCCATAATAGGAATGAACAAAATAAACAAAGTCGCCCTCGTTTATATACTTAAAAAGCTCATCCTTTTTTTCTCCAAAGGAAAGCGCGTTCCAGCCTATATGCGGAATTTTTAAATTCTTATCTATAACGTCGCTTATCGGACGAATACTTCCCTTTATGAGTCCCAAGCCCTCATGCTCACCGTACTCAAAGCTACGCTCAAGCAAGAGCTGCATACCAAGACATATACCAAGAAGCGGCTTACCCTTGGCGCACTCATCCTTTATAACCTTATCAAGTCCGCTCTCGCGAAGCTTTCTTGCCGCATCCTCAAACGCTCCGACACCGGGAAGAATTATTCGCTCCGCGCTTGCAATAACAGACGGTTCAGAGGTTACGCAAATATCTGCCCCTATACTCTCAAATGAGGATCTAAGCGAGAAAAGATTTCCCACACCGTAATCAATAATCGCTATCATCAAAGAACTCCCTTTGTAGACGGAATTTCATCCTTGCTCTGTATATCTATTTCTACCGCCTGTCTCAACGCTCTCGCAAACGCCTTAAACGCCGCCTCGGCTATGTGATGCGCGTTTTTGCCGTCAAGCTGCTTTATATGAAGCGTTACTCCTGAATTGCGAACGAAAGCAAAAAAGAATTCCTCTATAAGCTCTGTATCAAAATCCCCGATCTTTTCGGCAGTTATACTTACATCATAATTAAGATATGCGCGTCCCGAAACGTCAAGAGCGCAAAGGACCAAGCTTTCATCCATCGGGAGAATCATATTACCGTATCTCTTTATTCCCTTGCAATCTCCGATCGCGTCCGAGAACGCCTTCCCGAGACAAATTCCGACGTCCTCTACGCTATGGTGAAAATCTACGTTAGTATCGCCCTTACAGCTTACGTTAAGATCAAATCTTCCGTGCGCTGCAAAAAGTGTGAGCATATGATCCAAAAAACCGCATCCTGTATATATATTTGATTTTCCCGTACCGTCAAGCGCAAGGGAAAGCTCTATGTCAGTCTCTGCCGTTTTTCTTTTAATTTCACCTTTTCTCATTTTAAAGCTCCTTTAATATCTCGGTTATCGCAGAAATAAGAGAATCCATCTCCGCTTTCGTGCCAACCGTTATTCTGTTATAATCCTTTATTTTTTCCTTGCTGAAATGCCTGATGAGAATACCTCTCGCCTTCAGCTTAAGATAAAGCTCCTCACCGCCGATTTTATCACTCTTTGCAAATATAAAGTTAGCCTTTGAATCGGTAACGTAAAAGCCTAATTTGCGAAGAGCGTTTTGAGTATATTCACGGGTCTCAACTATCCTCTTGCAATTATCCATATAATAACCGTTATCAAGAATTGCCATCTCTCCCGCTATAAGCGACAAACGGTTTATATTATAAGGATTTGTGCTATACTTTATCTTCTCAAGATCAGCTATTATTTCCTTACTTGCAATCGCAAATCCAAGTCTTGCGCCCGCAAGCGAGCGTGATTTTGAAAAAGTGCATACCACTAAAAGATTGGAATATTTTTGGGTAAGCTCTATTGCGCTCTGCGCGCCGAAATCAACATACGCCTCATCAACAAGTACTAAATGATCGGGGTTGCTTTTTACTATGCCTTCGATATCATCAAGCCCAAGGGCAATCCCCGTAGGCGCGTTGGGATTGGCTATAACTACGGTGGAATCGTTTTTCATATAATCACAAGGATCTATAGAAAAATCGTCCTTCAAGGGAATAACGTTAGCCTTGACTCCGTGAAGCTCCGCGTAAACACTGTAAAAGCCATACGATATCTCGGGAAAGCTCACCGCGGTTTTATCACCCTCACAAAACGCCATAAAGGAAAAATTAAGTATATCGTCAGAACCGTTTGAAACGAAAACATTTTCGCTCTCCACACCGTAAAGCTCGGCAATTCTCGCCTTAAGCTCCTTAGCTGTCGGATCTGAGTATAGATTTAATTTCATCACCTCATCGCTTGAAAGCGCGTCAATTACACGTTTCGAGGGCGGATAAGGCGATTCGTTTGTGTTGAGCTTTATGTATTTCATATCGCGAGGCTGCTCCCCCGGAGTATACGCCTCAAGATCCCTATACTTTGAACTTAAAAATCTGCTCATTTTTACTTTTCGCTTTCTTCAAATCTTATAACCGCGCTTTTTGCGTGAGCGCCAAGACCTTCCTTATTTGCAAAGAACTCTACCTTTTTAGCTACTGCCTCAAGCGCATCCTTGGTATAATATGAGAACTGTGTTTTCTTTACAAAATCATCTACCGAGAGCGGACTTGAAAATCTTGCCGTTCCGCTTGTCGGAAGTGTATGATTGGGGCCCGCAAAATAATCTCCAAGCGCCTCGGGACAGTATTTGCCCATAAATATCGAGCCTGCATTCTTTATCTTATCAAGATATTTAAAGGGATCGTCAAGACAAAGCTCAAGATGCTCGGGAGCAAGCCCGTTAGCAACAAAAATAGCCTCGTCTATATCCTCGGTGATTATTATTTTTCCGTTATTATCAACAGACGCTCTCGCTATTTCCGCTCTTGAAAGCATCGGTATCTGACGCTCAAGCTCAAGAGAAACCGCCGCAGCAAGCTCACGGTTATCGGTTACAAGCACCGCAGTTGCGTTTTTATCGTGCTCCGCCTGCGAAAGAAGGTCTGCCGCCACGCAAATTGGATCGTTATCTTTATCGGCAATAACAAGTATCTCGCTCGGTCCCGCTATCATATCGATCGAAACTCTGCCGAACACCTGCTTTTTCGCCTCGG
This sequence comes from Clostridia bacterium, assembly GCA_017411785.1. GTDB lineage: Bacteria > Bacillota > Clostridia > Oscillospirales > CAG-272 > HGM12713. The sequence goes on along the minus strand of JAFQPL010000046.1, from coordinate 14,416 downwards.
CAACGTACGCGTTACCCGGACCTACGATCTTATCAACAGAGGGTACGCTCTCGGTTCCGTAAGCGAGCGCGGCTACCGCCTGTGCGCCGCCGACCTTAAAGATCCTATCCACACCCGCAACACTTGCCGCCGCCAGAATAGCAGGCGCAACGCTTCCGTCCTTTGCAGGCGGCGTTACCATAACTATCTCGTCGCATCCTGCTATCTTTGCGGGAATTGCATTCATAAGCACCGATGAAGGATATGCCGCCGTTCCGCCCGGAACGTAAAGACCGACCTTCTCTATCGGTATAACCTTTTGTCCTATGATCACGCCTTCCTTTTCGCTTATAAGAAAGCTGTTTCTTACCTGGCGCGAATGGAACGCATAAATATTTTCCTTTGCTTCCCTTAAGATCTCTATAAATTCGGGCTCGACTAAGTTAAGAGCATTTTCGATCTCCTCCTTGGTCACCTCAAGCGAGGAAAGCTCCACTCTGTCAAATTTTCTCGAATATTCAAAAAGCGCCTCGTCGCCCTTTGCCCTAACGTTCTTTATTATCTCGCTTACCGCATCGGCAACGTTAAAAACGTTTTCCTTTCGATCGAGTATTTCCGAAGGATCTATATCCTTATAATTTATTATCTTAATCATTTTTCCTCCCTTGGCGAAGCGTTACGCTTTTTTTGCCAAAAGTATTTTCTCCAGTCTTGCGCTTATTTCATTTATCTCCTCATTTTTAAACTTATGGCTGACCTTATTAGATACGAGTCGCGCGCTTATATCAACGATATCCGCCTTAGGCTCAAGATCGTTTTCATAAAGCGTTTTTCCCGTTTCAACAATATCAACGATAACATCGGAAAGACCAAGTATCGGCGCAAGCTCTATTGAACCGTTAAGCTTGATTATATCTATCTCACGGCTCTGCTTATTATAATAGCTTTTAGCTATATTCGGGAATTTGGTTGCTACGCGGAGCGTTTTATCGCGGTGGTCCACAAAATCCTTTTTTGCCGCTACCGCCATTCTGCATTTACCCATTTCCAAATCAAGCAGCTCATATATATCGGGAGAATACTCGAGTATGATATCCTTTCCCGCAATTCCTATATCCGCAGCGCCCCGCTCAACGTAAATAACTACGTCTGAGGGCTTTACCCAAAAGTATCTTACACCCTTTTCGGCATTTTCAAAGATAAGCTTCCTGCTCTCCTCTTTTATAGACGGGCACTCATAGCCTGCCGCTTCAAACATTGCATAAGCCTTTTCGCCAAGTCTTCCCTTTGGGAGAGCAATATTAATCATTTTCTTCAAGGATCTCAAGACCTCCCTTTCTTATAACTGCAAGCATCTTATAGCTTATGCTCTTATCAAGCGTGTTCAATACTCTGACGGTTTTACCGTCTGCCCCAAGCTTACGAACAGCACTTATTATATCCTTTGCCTCCGCACTGTCATCATAAAGAAGCAAAGCATCTACCTCGTACGCATCGTTCTCCGCGCCAAAGCGTTCAAGTCGGTCAAGGTAAACCGCAAATCCGATAGCACCCATTTTCTTGCCGAGCTTTTCCATCAGTCTATCGTATCTTCCGCCTGAAAGCACACTGTCAAATATTCCGTTTATAAAGCCTTTGAAGATTATTCCGTCATAATAATTCATATCATTTACTATCGAAAAATCCACGTAAAGCTTTTCGGTTGAGCCGTAAAGCTTAAGTATCTCATATAGCTCGCATAGCTCACTGTAAGCAGAGAGCATCTTCTCGCCGACAAGCAAGGGCTTTATTTCCTCAAGCGCATTTTCAATAGGCATATAGCAGGATGCGAATTGGCAAATCCTATCCTCCGCATCAACACTTACCCCTTCTCTACGGCAAAAGCTCTTAATTGCAGAGATATTCTTACTTCCTATAAGCGATAAAATCTCAGACATAAGCGAAGCATCTATTCCCGCACTCTCAAACAAGCCCTCGAGAAGCTTCATGTTTGATATATCAAGAATATAATCCTCGCTTATATTCTCAAGGCTTCGCATCGCAAGCATAATCACCTCGCTCTGCGAAAAGCTGTCTATAGCGCCGATAGATTCAAGACCTGTCTGCATTATCTCACGAAATCCGTCTCCGCTTGTAGTCGTTCTGTAAACCTTCTCGTCATAATAGACCTTATAGCTCGACTTCTCATTTGCTACAACGTTTTTAATTATAGAAAGTGTAACGTCGGGCTTGAGTGCCATAAGCTTTCCGTTGGTATCGGTAAAGGTCAAAAGCTTATCGCTTACCAAAAAGCTTTTATTCCTTGCGTAAAGATCATATTCCTCAAACTTACTGACCTTATATTGAAGATAACCGTACTTTCTATAAAGCTCGCGAAGCTTATAAGCGGCGCGCTCTTCTTCCTTGAAAAGCTTATCACTCAAAGTCATTTTTTCTCCTCCTCGGCTATTATGCGCAAAGCTCTTTTATATCCGCCCTCGCCATAAACGTACGCGCGGTTGACACGGCTTATAGTAGTGGTGCTCGCGCCCGTTTCCTCAACGATTTTACTGTAGACGGTCTGCTCCGAAAGAAGCTTTGCTACCAAGAGTCTCTGCGCCATATCGTCAATTTCCTTTATTGTCATGAGATCCGAAATAAGCGCCTCGCACTCCTCCTCTGTTTCAACAGATAAAATTGCCTTTACCAAGAGATCATATCCCTTTATTTCATCAAATTTCATAGATTCCTCCATCACCGACTTTTAACACTTTACTATAATAACACAATAAAGCGACATTGTCAATAGTGTTTTTACGTTTTTTTATATTTTTTATAAATTTTTTATTTTACAAAGCTATTATTTTGCGGAGCTGTTTACGTTATTTTCAAGCTCCTCCTCTTTTTTTCTGCCGAACAAGGCATCGGCAAGGCTATTTGGCATTCTTACAAATATCACAACGAAATATGCGGCAACAATAACCGAAACAATGGCGGTGAATATTATTTCCGCGCGAGTCCACTGAACAGAGCCGACTACGCCAAATCGATCAACAAGTCCGCCGCAGAAATTATAGATCGCGTGCAACGCAACACAAAGCCATATATTCCCCGTAAGTAAAAGAACCATGCTGCATAGCGCACCTATAAGCGCCGAATATCCGATCTGCAGAAGCGACGCGCCGAGCGAGCCTCCAAAAGCCACATTTACAAGATGTATCAGTCCAAAAACCGCAGAGGATACGAATATCGCAAAAAAGATTCTTCCCTTGCTTTGTGTTCTGTTCTTTAACAGAAGCATAAAAGCGCAGCCCCGAAATGCCATTTCCTCAAAGAACCCGGTTGCGAGGCATATCAAAGCGTAAAACAAGATACGGTCTGCCGAGGCGCTGATACCGCAATCTCCCGCAAAAAATGAAATGAACGGAAAATTATTAATAGCTATTATAAATCCCGGAAGTGCAAGAAGCCACAAAAGAGGCTTTTTATTACCGACAGGAAATAAAACTTTTGTAAAGGAAAATTCCAGCATAAACAAAATGCAGGCAATACCGCCGACAAATCTGCTCAAAAGCAGATAGACCTCTTCGTCAAGCGCCCAAAATCCTCTTGCTATCTCAATAATAACTAAAACGGCAAGTAAAACGGCAAATAAAGCCTTTACAAGTATACTTTTGGTTTTAGTCTTCATTTTTTTCATCCTTCTTTTCAGCTTCTGCACCGTCATTATTCAAAACCGACTCAAGCTCATTGGAAGTGCTCTCTGCCTCGAGTGTCTTATGGGTCATCTTTTTTTCTATGTAACATTCGCCAAAGAAAAGTCCAACCGCTCCGACTACCATAAGAATTGCTATAAGCTGTGAGGGCGAGAGAAATTTTACGATAGTTGCTCCTCTGTCGTCCGATCTGAAAAATTCTATTACAAATCGCCATATTCCGTAAAGCATCATATAAAGCGGAAGATTACATGATTTTCTTTTTACTATTCTGTACCAGAAAAATCCAAACAAAGCAAAAAGGAAAATAGCCTCAAAAAGCTGAACAGGCACTGCCTTTATTCCGTATGAAGAAAAATATACGCCGTACCAAGCATCGGTAGGCTTTCCGTAACAGCAGCCCGCCATAAAGCAGCCTATTCTGCCAAAGCCGTGTGCAGCCGCTATTGCCGCAGCCGCGATATTTGCTATATCAAAAAATCCGTTTATATGTTCCCTGTTTTTAAAAAACAATCTTCCAAGTCCAAAATAAAGTGCAAGGAAAAGTCCCGCTCCTCCTATAAGTCCGCCATAGAAGGTAGCTCCCGTCCCACTGTTGATCTGAAAGCCTTTAGAGGTATCGTCAAGAAAATTATAAAATGCTTGAAAAAGCACCGCTGAGCCATACCCTCCAACTATTGAAAAAACAGCTACGATAATAGAAAAGTTTTGTAGTTTCCAATACATTTTCTTATAATCGGAAAAAATTCTAAACGTCAAAAGCGCAGCCAATATACCAACGCAAAGAAATAGCGTGTACATATCGATTTTCAATCCGAAAAGGTTCAATTCAGGATACATCTTATTTCCTCCAACAAAAAATATATACCGCACACGGCTTAAAGCTATATGCGGTATTGTGCTTATGCTAAATTAAAAGAGGTCTATGTTTTCAACTACGTATTTTAACATTCTGCTCTGCATATATCTCTTATTTCTAACAAGATAATCTCTTACCATCGGCATATTCAAGGGTCTTTCTGCCATCATCTTGCCAAAATTATTAGAAAACTCAAAATCCGAATTAGCATTCATTGCATCGCAAAGAAATACGATAGTTTTACTTGAAGCGTTTTCAAGGCAGCTCCAACCGGCATCAACATCCTTGTCCGCAATAGTTATAAGAAGCTTATACGCAACAAGCGGCTTAAACTCAGGGTCTATTTCTGCGTCGTCAAGAATTCTGTCCTTCCAGATCTTACCCTCGGAGGTTGAAAAGGATGAGAGATAACGTCCCGTTCTTGCATTTACAACGGCAAAATTGAGCTTTTGAACAGAAACGTTTCTTTTTGAAGCGGAATCATACAAAAAGTAATTTGCGCGCTCGCCCTTATTAAGTAAAAACAAATATCCAAGCTCGGCAGCAAGCACAAGGCAAAGACCTGCCACAATTCCAAGTATTACCGAGGAGGGCGGTTGAAATCCCGCTGCAAAGGTAACTATAAACAAAATCACCGATATAACGGCAGAAGCTATCGCCGCAATGCCTATTATGAGCTTAAGTTTTTTTCTGTCCATTTTTTGCACTCCTATAAAAACGCAATATCTATTATATTTAACAAATATATAAATATTATAGCATACCGTAAATTCTTTGTCAATCTTTTTGAAGAATAAAAATTCAAAAAAGGAGCAAAAATGCTCCTTTTTTAATTTATTTTACTGAGAATTTATACTCGGTAACGTAATCGTAAACCTCTCAGGGACGAAGCACTCCGTTCGTGAAGCCCTCGTGGTTCATACTGTCAGGCATACATTGCGTTTCAAGACAGAAAAGCGTTTGCACCTTTTGATTGTATCCGCCCTTAAAGGGATGCTCCTCATCGTTCAAAAAGTTACCCGTATAAAGCTGTACACAGGGTTGGTTGGTATACATCTCAAGAACTCTTCCGCTCTTGGCATCATACGCCTCTGCTCTCTTTATCGGTTCGCGAGTCACATTACTGAAATTAAAGCAATGATCGTATCCGTTGAAAACGTTAGTAGCCTTAAGAAGATCATCGTTCTTCTCAGAAAGGTCTCTTCCGATAGCCTTAGCCTTTCTGAAATCAAAGGGCGTACCCTCAACGTTCTTAATTTCGCCCGTAGGCAAAAGATTGCAATCGGTTGCAAGATAGGTATCCGCGTCTATCATAAGCTCTGTATCAAGAATACTTCCGCCCGCATAACCTTTAAGATTGAAATATGCGTGCTGCGTAAGATTGATTATCGTAGGCGCATCGGTGGTTGCTACGTAACGAATATACCATGAGTTCTCGTTAGTAAGCTTATACGTTACGGTCACTGTAAGATTTCCGGGGAAATCCTGATCTCCGTCGGGAGAAAAAAGATGAAGCGCTATTTCAGGCTCGTCCTCGTTTATAACCTCGACCGTCCAAATCCTTTTATTAAAGCCAACAGGTCCGCCGTGGCAATGGTTTCCCGTGCTTGCCGTTACGCCAAGCTGATACTCCTTACCGTCGATCTCAAAGCGTCCCTTACCTATACGGTTTGCCCATCTTCCGATAAGCGCGCCCTGACAGCTGCCGGGAGCATCAATATAATTTTGAAGATTATCAAATCCGCCTATAACGTCGGTAAAATTACCGTTTTTATCGGGAACCCAAAGCTCTGTTACCGTTCCGCCATAGGTCATGACCTTCATCTTCATTCCGTTCTTGTTTTTAAGAGTATAACGGTAAACCTCTGTTCCGTCGGCAAGCTTGCCAAAAAGCTTTTTCTTTATGCTCATATTATCTCCTTATCAGCTGTCGTATCCGTTAGGATTTTTTATCTGCCAATTATACGAATCTCTGCACATATCCTCGATATTATATTCAGCTCTCCATCCAAGAACATTATACGCCTTGGTAGGATTTGCGTAACATTCGTCAATATCTCCGGGGCGTCTCGGGGCTATCTTATAATTTATCTTTATGCCCGTTGCGCTCTCATACGCCTTAACTATATCAAGCACAGAATAGCCAACACCTGTTCCGACATTGAACTGCTCAACACCTGTAACCGTTTCCGCTCTTTCAATAGCCTTAAGATGAGCCTTTGCAAGATCAACGACGTGAATATAGTCACGCACACCCGTTCCGTCATGAGTCTTATAGTCGTTGCCAAAAACAGAAAGGCACTCGCGTCTGCCCGATGCGACCTGTGTAATATAGGGCAAAAGATTATTCGGTATTCCCTGCGGATCCTCACCGATAAGACCGCTCTTATGCGCGCCTATCGGATTAAAATAACGAAGAATAGAAACGCTCCACTCGTTATCCGCCTTATAGAGATCGCTCAAAATTCTCTCTATCATAAGCTTTGTCTCGCCGTAGGGGTTAGTGGTTGACAAAGGAAAATCCTCGGTTATCGGCACGCTTGCGGGATTACCGTAAACCGTTGCCGAGGAGCTGAACACTATTCTCTTTGCGCCGTGCTTTTGCATAATATTGCAAAGATTAAGCGTTCCCGTTATATTGTTATGATAATAGTACAAAGGCTTTAAGCAGGATTCACCTACTGCCTTAAGGCCCGCAAAATGAATACAACTATCGATATCATTCTCCTCAAAGACCTTATCAAGAGCCTCATAGTCAAGCAAATCGACCTGATAGAATTTAAAATCCTTGCCTGTTATGCGGCGAACTCGCTCAAGAGCCTCGGGCTTACTGTTGAGAAAATTATCAACAACAACGAGCTCTCTGCCCGCCTCAAGAAATTCAACCATTGTATGCGAGCCGATATATCCCGCTCCGCCTGTTATTAAAATAGCCATATCCTTTATACCTCTTTTTTAAATTTTTATTTAATCGTTCAATTTTTCGGGATAAGCTCCCTTATTTTTAAGTGAAGCTATACTGTTGACAACAAAGGGCTTGTCCTCCTTATAGGTAACCCCGTACCACGAATCCTCTGATGAATAGACTCTTACACTGCATTCGCCCTTATTAAGCATATCACAAACCGCAAAAGGAAGATAATACTCACATTTCAGCTCATCCGCATGCTCCTCGGAAAGAAAAGACTCGAAGCCCTGCCAGAGCCTATCAAAGATGTCGGGAGTAAATCCCCAACAATTCATTGACGCGACACTTCTGAGCGGCATATACGCCGTGCCTTCTGCGTTTTTATAAGCTGCTTTATCGCCTTCTCTGCGTATTTCGGTACGCTCCTCTACAGATAAAAGCATGCTGTTTTTATCAACAGAGCATATACCTCTTGAGACCGTTCCGTTTTCCGTCAAGGTATTCTCGAGTATATATCCAACCATTGCATAACCCGCTCCGCCGTTCTTAAAATGATCGGCAAGCATTCTGTACGCGCTTCTGCCATAAAAGTCATCGGAGTTTATTACCATAAACGGATCGGTTACAAGCTCTCTTGCCGCTAAAAGCGCATGAGCAGTTCCCCAAGGCTTTACGCGTTCCTCGGGAACACTATATCCGACAGGAATATCGGTAAGCTCTTGAAACGCATATTCTACCTTTATTCTGCTCTCAAATCTTGTTCCGACAGTCTCCCTGAAAAGCTCAAGATTTTCACGCTTTATAACGAATACGACCTTATCAAATCCTGCCTGAATTGCATCATAGACCGAAAAATCTATAATAAACTCGCCCTGATTTGTTATAGGGTCGATCTGTTTAAGTCCTCCGTATCGCGAGCCCATGCCCGCCGCAAGTATTACGAGTGTCATATATGCTCCTTAAAGTATTACAGATATAAGATTATATAACAAATTAATTATACTATACCGCAGAAAAAATTAAAATATATTTTGCGTTTTTTTAACATTTTGTTTACATATAATCTGCTTTTCAGGTGATTTTTATAACATTTTTTACCTGATTTATTACTCGTGTTTTTTTGAATATAAAGCTCCCGATTCGGCAAATACTCAATTTAAAGAATAAAAAAACAGGAGTGTTTATGTATTACAATAAAGTGGAAATTTGCGGTGTAAACACCTCGACCTTAAAGGTATTGACAGACGATGAAAAAAAGGCTCTGCTTATTCGCGTAAAGGAAGGAGATGCATCTGCGCGGCAGGAGCTTATCTATGGGAATTTACGTCTTGTATTAAGCATAGTTCAACGCTTTACCGGAAGAAAAGAAAATCTTGACGATCTTTTTCAGGTTGGGTGCATCGGTCTTTGTAAGGCTGTTGACAATTTCAACGTAGAGCTTGACGTTAAATTCTCGACCTACGCAGTTCCAATGATAATCGGTGAGATACGGCGTTATCTGCGCGACAATAACTCTATAAGGATAAGCCGCTCTGTACGCGATCTGGCTTATAAGGCTTTACAGGCGCGTGAGGAGCTTACCAAGGAAAAATCCGAAGAGCCGACAATTGAAGCCATTGCAACTCGGCTTGGTGAAAAAAAAGAGGTGGTTGTACGCGCGCTCGAAGCCATTGTTGAGCCTATATCGCTTTACGAGCCTGTTTTTACGGAAGGAGGAGATTCAATATACGTCTTAGATCAGATAAGCGATTCCTCCTCATCAGACGAAATATGGCTTGAAAATATAGTCTTACGCGAAGCTATGAAGCGCCTCTCGGCGCGTGAGCAAAAAATAATTTATATGCGCTATTATATGAATAAAACGCAAATGGAAATAGCATCGGAAATAGGCATCTCGCAAGCGCAGGTCTCGCGTCTTGAAAAGGCAGCCCTCAAGCAAATGAAAACTCAGATGTAAATTTTAGCATAAATTTGATCTGCCTCTCATATTCTTTAGTATAAAAGAAAACGGAGGTCAAATTTATTATGAAAAACTCTTATCAGCCCGAAGGAAGTCTACTATATACACCCGAAAATCAAGAATATATTTCTTCTCTGTCAGGGCTCGAGAGAGCCTTTGCTGAGGATAAAATTTTAGAATCCACCGTTCTTTTCTGCGACTCCGCCTTCAGACTTCACGTTGATCTTGGAGGTGTTATGGGGATCATGGAAAAGGAGGAAGCGGTCTTTTGCCGTTCGGGAGAGATCACCAAGGATATCGCCATAATTACTCGCGTCGGAAAGCCTATTGCCTTCAAGGTTATAGGCTTTAAGCGCGAAAACGGAGTCAGCATTGCTCTTCTCTCACGCCGTAAGGCACAGGAGGAATGTAACACTGTATTCCTCTCCTCTCTCTCCGCAGGCGACATCATAAGCGCAAAGGTTACTCATCTTGAAAGCTTTGGGGCGTTCGTTGATATCGGCTGCGGTCTATCCTCACTCCTTACGGTAGACAGTATTTCGGTATCCCGCATATCGCATCCCCGCGACAGATTGACCGTCGGAGAAGAAATTTTTGTCGTTGTAAAAAGCAGAGAGGCAGAAAGCGGCAGAATTTACGTGAGCATGAAGGAGCTTCTCGGAACATGGGAGGAAAACGCAAAAGAATTTGAGATCGGGCAAACAGTCTTGGGTATAGTTCGCAGCATCGAGGATTACGGAGTTTTTATCGAGCTTGCGCCAAATCTTGCGGGACTTGCCGAGATCCGTCCCGACACCCGTGACAAAGAAATCGCTAAAATCGGCTCTCCGATAGCCGTTTACATAAAAAGCATACTTCCCGACCGAATGAAAATAAAGCTTGTTATTATAGACAGCTATAAAGGCAGCACTCAAGCTCCTAAGCACAAATACTATATAGATTGCAAAAACACCTTTCACATCTCCCATTGGGTATATTCTCCGACCTCTGCGACAAAGCTTGTCGAAAGTGTTTTTGACTCGAATTAAGCCACGAAAGTGGCTTTTTTCTTTGGCTTTATTGACTTTTCGGGGCTTATAATATATAATAAAGTAAATATATTTTAATTACGGGAGGGATTAAATGAAAAAAAGAATAATTTCATCAATTCTTATTTTTGCGTTATCCTTCTCCTTCCTTTTCTCTTGCTCAAAAAGTGAAAAGCAGACCGCCGAAAGCTTTCAATATTTTGACACCTATTCCACGCTTACCGTTTATTGCGGCGAGCAGGAATTTTTAAAATACAGTCAGGAATTCAAGACAACTCTCAAAAAATATCACGAGCTTTTTGATATTTATAATAATTACGATGGTATAACAAATCTAAAAAGCCTTAACGAGCAAGCAAAAAAAGCTCCCGTCAATGTCAGCGACGAGCTTTTTAACGCTTTAGCGTATAGCAAAGAGCTTTGCTCACTTACAAAAGGAAAATTCAACCCTGCTCTCGGCGCGGCAACGTCTATCTGGCACGAGGTCAGAAGCACGGCAAACGATTTGAATGAAAGCATAAGCTTTCCCTCAAAGGAAGCTATTTCCGCTGCGCTTTCACACACAGCTCCCGAAGCACTGATACTTGATTCAACCGACAAAACAGTTTTCTTTAAGGATGCGGAGCTTTTATTGGATCTTGGAGGCATTGCAAAGGGCTACGTTGCCTCCCTGCTCTCCAAACGCCTTATAGCGCTTGGATGCGAAAGCTTTCTTTTAAACCTCGGCGGAAACGTTATAGCTCAAGGAACCCGATACGACGGATCTCCTTGGAGTATAGGAATTGAAAATCCGTTTGACGATAAATCCCTTGGCTTTAACGAGCCTCTTGCGCTCTCAAATTCCACTCTTGTAACCAGCGGCTCTTATCAAAGATTTTTCACATACAACGATAAAGTCTATTCACATATTATCGATACCGAAACAGGATATCCTTCCGATAGATTTTCCTCTGTCAGTGTTTTAGCTCCAAGCGATTCCTCGGGACTTGCCGACGCGCTTTCCACCGCTCTTTTCTGCATGAGCTACGAGGACGGGCTTTCTCTGATAGAAAAAACAAACGGGGTCTCTGCGCTTTGGGTCTTCAATGACGGAAGCTACAAAGCATCCCCCGACTTCGGAGGCGTAAAATGAAAGCTATTAAAAAGAGCGATATCATTCTGCTTATCTGCATTATATTAGCGGGAGCAATACTTCTTTGCATTTTTTCCGCGATCTTCTTAAAAAAGGGGCAGACCGTGGTAGTCAAGGTAAACGGAGAGGAATACGCCAGACTGCCCTTGAAAAAGGACACTGAGCTTTTAATTGAAGCAAACGGCGGCACAAATCTGCTTATAATACGCGACGGCAAGGCATGGGTTGAAAGTGCGAGCTGTCCCAAACAAATATGCGTTGCCGACGGTGAGCTAAGCGAGCTTGATCCTATTGTTTGCAATCATCATTCGGTAAGTATAACACTTGAATAACAAGGGAGTGAATTTTATCAAGAAAAATACAACAAAGGCCGTCGCGCTCTACGGCATTATGACCGCGCTTGCCATAATTTTTGGCTATATAGAGCATCTTATTCCGCTTCCGATAGGAGCATACGGAATAAAGCTGGGACTTGCTAATATCGTTGTTCTGATAATGCTCTATTCTGTAAATCTATACGGCGCATTCAGTGTTAATATAGTCAGAATAATTCTCTGCGCCCTGCTTTTTGGCTCGTTCACATCATTTTGGTACAGTCTCATCGGCGGAATTTTGAGCTTTTTTGTAATGGTACTTATAAAACGGACAAATCGCTTTTCCCCCTTAGGCGTAAGTATCTGCGGAGCTGTGGCTCACAACGTGGGGCAAACCGCCGTAGCCGTCATTCTTATGAATGAATTCAGGATCGCGCTTTATCTGCCCATACTGCTTATAGTAGGAGCTATTACGGGAGCGCTTATCGGAATCATATCAATTCCCATCCTTAAAGCCCCTATATTCAAAAATACAAAAAAGGTTGAGTAATTGCAAGCGCAATCATTCAACCTTTTTATTTACTTTAATTCCTTCAACGCATCCGAAAAAGGCTCAAGGCTTCGTCTTAAAATACCGTGAGTATGAGCTATGACCATTCCGTAATTTGTCATTGGCACAGAGGCATCCTCTGATTGACGCGCTCTGTATTGCATCTCACGCTCGGTAAGCATACAGCCTCCGCAATGGATTACAAGGGCATACCTCGAAAGATCTTCGGGAAAATCCCTGCCCGACGTAAACTCAAGCTCGAGCTTTTTGCCTGTATAATCGGAAAGCCATTGGGGTATTTTTACCGTACCGATATCTCCGCATTGGCGATGATGCGTGCATCCCTCGGAAATAAGTATCTTATCGCCGTCAGAAAGCGAATCAAGCCTCGCGGCTCCTCGCACAGCCCCCACAAGATTCCCTTTATATCTTGCAAAAAGTATAGAGAATGAGGTCAGCGGTATATCCTCGGGCACAGTCTTTGAGACCTTTCCAAAAACCTGTGAATCGGTTATTACAAGAGCAGGCTTTTTTTGCATTGAGCAAAGAGTTTCCTTAAGCTCACTGTCTCTGCAGATAAGCACGCTTGCTCCCGCGTCAAGAATATCACGTATCGTTTGCTGCTGCGGAAGAATAAGTCTGCCCTTGGGCGCGGCTTTATCGATCGGAATTACGAGAAGCACTGTGTCACCCGATTTTATAAGGTCAGCCACTATACGCCGCCCCTCAGTCGCAACCCCTTGAATTTTTGCGATTTTCTCCTTTAACGCGTTTATATTTTCCCCGCTTCTTGCGCTTACCCAAATTTCATTCTCTGTCTCCTTGCTCGAACAATCACACAAATCCATTTTGTTATATGCAATAACGTACGGTATTTTTTTTGCTTTAAAAAGCTCTATAAGCTCTTTTTCAAGATTTGTGAGTTGCTTTGAAGCATCACTTACAAGCACAGCTATGTCAACAGTATTAAGCACCTGCCTTGCGCGCTTGACTCTTGCCTCGCCAAGCTCGCCCACATCGTCAAGACCCGGAGTATCAATTATTACAACGGGACCCAAGGGTAAAAGCTCCATAGCCTTTCTTACGGGGTCGGTAGTAGTTCCCAGAACGTCGGAAACAAGCGAAAGCTCCTGATTGGTTATGGCATTTACAAGGCTTGATTTTCCCGCGTTGCGAAGCCCGAAAAAGCCAATATGCAAGCGTTCTGCCGATACGCTTTCGTTAAATCCCATAGCTACCTCCAAAAAATTAAATCAAAATCTGAAATCGCGTCTGTTCGAGGATTTTATAGCCTCAATGTTTTCCTTTGCTATTCTCTTAACCTTATCGTTAGGTATCTTCTCAAGCTCCTTATCAATAAGCTCAAAGCCTATCTTTCTCGTATCCTCACTTGCGTAGTCAATAAGATACTCGGTAAGAGTCATAAGCGCATTCGGATGACAGCAGTTTAATATCTGTCCCGTCTTACAGAGGCTCATAAACCTGTCTCCCGTTCTTCCCTCGCGATAACATGCCGTACAGAAGGATGGAATATGTCCAAGCTTCATAAGCCAAGCAACTACCTCATCAAGCGTTCGCTGATCCGAAACATCAAACTGCTCGGAATCGTGAGGTCTTTCCTCCTCGGTATAACCGCCGACAGAAGTCCTTGACGCTCCGCTTATCTGAGAAATACCGTAATTAAGAGCCTTACCTCTTACCTCCTCCGATTCTCTCGTTGAAATTATCATTCCCGTATAAGGAACGGCAATTCTAATGCAAGCGATTATCTTTGCGAAGACGTCATCGGGGATTGAATTGTCGAATACATCAGGATCTATATCGTCAGCTCTCTTTATTCTCGGCACACTTATCGTATGAGGTCCTACACCGTGAACAGCCTCAAGATGCTCCGCGTGCATCATAAGACCTACAAACTCATATTTGAAAAGCTCAAGCCCGAAAAGCACTCCGAGTCCTACATCGTCAATACCGCCCTCCATGGCTCTGTC
>JAFQPL010000045.1 GCA_017411785.1 Clostridia bacterium | reverse complement strand
CTTGACTCCGCGTTCGCCTATCTGCGTATCGTAGCCGTCGTCAAGCGTCATTATATAGTCGTGGATATTAGCTTTTTTTGCCGCCGCTATTATTTTTCCTCGTCGGTAGCGTCGGGCTTGCCGTAGAGTATATTTTCCTTTATGCTTCCCACAAACAGAAAGACGTCCTGCTGAACTATACCTATGCTCTTACGCAGAGAATCGAGCGTCAGGTCGCGGATTCATCTTTTTTTGCGAAACCCAAAAATTATATTGCTTTAAAATGTCAAACGCAAATTATATTATATAATGGTAATTGATTTTTGTCAATACGTGAAAAGTGGCTACGCTGAATGAGTCAGCTCCCATGCTTTTAGTTGAAAATAAATCTTTCGCTGTTTTTAGGCAACCGTATCGTCCAAGACTGTAATCTTAATCGGTCGGATAAAAACTCGTCCTTAAGGTCTTTTCCGCTTATCCACGATGCTTTGTAATTGAGGTCGCGGAGCGACGGGAATTGGTCGAGGTCTATCTGCCACGGAGCGTTGGGCTTTGCCATGTAGCTATCCGCACCGTCGAGTAAAAAGGCTAAAAAGGCGTCCAAAAGATCGCGCGGACCTATTTCCTTTCCGTTTATTGAAAATACGGGCGGTAAAAATTCATCGCGCTGAATAGATTTCGCAAGGGAGATAGCTTCCTCTTTAGTAATGCGCGTTTCCTTTGTTACCGAGTAGGGCGTCGAGAGGAATCCGTAGACCTTGCCGCAAACGTGCGGGCTGTCTTTGCAAATAAGCGTGGCGCAAGCGAGAAATATATCGGCTATGCAGTAGGAATTCGGATTGGTTATCGGAAAAAAACTTTCGTTTAGCATAGGACGAATACGTTTTAGCGTATCGAGGTCTATTTTTCGCGTATTCTCAACGAGCTTTTTTTCAAGCTCACCGTAGGTGATTATTTCGAATTCACCGTCGTCGCGCAGAGCGCGAATGAAAGTGCGGAAGTTTTTATAAAAGTATTCGGTTTCGGCGTTGTCATGTATCTCGCTTTTTATCCAACGTTCCTTCGGGGTATTCGTAGCGTTGAAATTATCTGCGTCCCAAAAGCTTTTGCAATATGCGCGTTGGGGGTGATGATAAAATATCATCACGTCTTTTCCTCTCGCGGTTTCGTTTATAAAGTCGGGAATACTGTTTTCGTTAAGCCTGAACAATACGCCGTCGAGCGACCTCGCGTAGTGAAGGGAAACAACATTGCAGTTATATATCGGGCGATAGCTTACTTTATCGTAGATACTGTCTCCCGAGAAAAATTTGAAGCCCGCATCGGCGTAGCCGTAGTGCGCTACGTAGGACGTGCAGTTTCCCGGTATGCAGGCGGCGGGTAACCGTTCGCGTGAGAATGCGGACTTTACTTTTTCCATTCCCTCGGTTTCATCGGTTAAAAATTTTTCGAGCGCTTCGTAATAGCTTTCAATGTCGGTGTATTCGTTTATCGTTGGATGGACAGAGTGTTTGTTCGAGTGAAAATCTATTTCGTGATATTTAAGCTCATCAAAAATATCGTCTCGCCCCCATTTTTTTAGGACGTCGGGCAAAAGACCGATGATATTGAAGCAACCGCGAATTCCCTCCTCGCGAAGAATACGGGCGCAGCGGAGTATTCCGTCTGCGCCGCGCTCGTTTACTATATCTTCGGTATCGAAGCTTAAAATAACGTTAGTCATTATCGGTTTCCTTATTTGCTTTTTTCGCAATTTTTTCTTTCGCGAGGGCTATCGCGAAGCAGTAAAGTGAGATAAGCGCGCCCGAGAGCAACAGACCTGCGATTATATCGGTCGTCCAGTGAACACCCGAGAGAAGTCTGCCGATAACTATTGCCGCGGCGATAGCAACGCAAAGGCAATCGGCAGCTATAAGAAGAGCCTTTTTGTTTTTTATAAGTCTGTGAAGCTCTATTATCGCGGTTGTCATAATGCATACGGCAAGCATCGTGTGAGTCGAGGGATATGAGGCTTTAAGCGCGCCGTCGACCAAAATGGGTCTGTAATTTATTTCAACTATCTCAAAAAGAATGTACGCGGCGATAACCGCAACGTAAAACGCGCCGAGGATATATATTTCAAGGTCTACCTTTTTTATGCTTTTTCTCTTTATTGCTTGGCAAACTCCGAGAACTGCGAACGCGCCCGCAACCGCGAATGGCAGCAGACCGAGAAATTCGGTGATGTTATAAAATAGGGCGTTTTCGCCGATCGCGTTGAATACGGCTCCGTTCAGAGCTGCAAGTCCTATTTTTGAGCCGTTTGGACCTATTGCCTGAACGTCAACGGTTTTAACAAGTATTGTTAAGAGTAGAAATGCAAGCAGAAAAATTCCCGCAAGCGAAAGGCTTATCAAGGCGTTATTTTTTAATTTTTTCATAGTGATATCCTTTATTTTTTGACTTATATTCGCAAGTATAAATACGATTTTAGTTTACCATAAATCGACCTTTTAGTCAATAGTATTATTGACATTGGAGCGCAAAAATGTTAAAATATAGATAAGAGATCTATTAGGAGATAATGTAATGAAAAAAGAAGCTTACAATGAACTTTTTACCGAGCTCGGCGAAAATTTGCCTGTAATTCCTTGGAATGAATATCCACGTCCTCAGCTTGTCCGAAATTCCTTTTTTTGTCTTAACGGAGAATGGGAGTTTACAGACAGTATGGGTGAGGAATATACTGTAATAGTCCCGTTTGCGCCTGAGTCCTTGCTTTCGGGGGTAAATAAGCGAATGGGAGAGAAGCCTGCCGTTATCTATAGGCGCAGCTTTTCCTTGCCCGAGGGCTTTCTTAAGGACAGAGTTATATTACACTTTGGAGCTGTAGATCAGATAGCCGAGGTAAGTATAAACGGAAAATATCTTGGCAGACACGAGGGCGGATACCAACATTTTTCCTTCGATATTACCGATTTTCTGAACGAGAAAAACGAGCTTTGCGTTAAGGTAAGCAATGCTGACGATCCGCTTTCGCTTCCTTACGGAAAGCAGTGCGAAAAGCGCGGCGGAATGTGGTATACACCCGTAACGGGCATATGGCAGACCGTTTGGATAGAGAGTGTTTCGTCCGAATACGTAAGGGCGCTTGATGTAAGCGTTAACGGCGCTCTTGTTACCGTAACCGCGCAGGGAGTTACTGAGGGAAAAATAACGCTTGATGATAACGGAAGGGCAGTTGAGACCTGTCTTGTTGACGGTGTTGCGGCGCTGACTCTTGATTCACCTCGCAAATGGAGCTGTGACGATCCGTATCTTTACAGATTCACGCTTGAAACCGAAGCCGACAGTGTAAGCTCTTATTTTGCGGTTCGTACTGTGGCGATAGAAAAAATCAACGGCAGAGCGGTAATCACCCTCAACGGCAAGCCTATATTTCTTCACGGAGTTCTTGATCAGGGATATTTCAGCGACGGAATTTTTACTCCCGCAAGTCCCGAGGAATACAAGCGAGATATTCTTTCTATGAAAAAGCTTGGCTTTAATATGCTTCGCAAGCATATTAAGATAGAGCCCGATATCTTTTATTATTATTGCGATCTTTACGGAATGACGGTTATGCAGGATATGGTAAATAACGGGGATTATTCATTTATCCGCGATACTGCGCTTCCTACCGTAGGATTTAAGAAGCGAAATGACGAGCGTTTGCATACAGACCCCGTAACGAGAGATGCGTTTTTGCGGGGAATGAAGGAAACCGTTGAAGCTTTGCGTGGCTTCCCGTCTATAATCGCGTGGACTGTGTTTAACGAGGGGTGGGGACAGTTTTGCGGTAGCGAGGCTTACCGATTTATGAAAACTCTTGATGATACGCGAGTTATAGATACCGCGTCTGGATGGTTTTCCTCGGTCGATAGCGATGTTGAGAGCCTGCACGTTTACTTTAAGCCCGTGAAAATAAAAAAGGCGTCGGAAAAGCCTATATTCCTTTCGGAGTTTGGCGGATATTCCTACAGAGTGGACGGACATTCCTTTAATACCGACGGAGAATACGGTTATAAGTCCTTTAAAACCTCGGATGAGCTACAGAATGCCTTGGATTCACTTTACCTCGGGGAGATAGTTTCGGCAATTAAAAACGGACTTTGCGGAACTGTATATACTCAGGTTTCCGACGTTGAGGATGAGATAAACGGACTTCTCACCTATGACAGACGTGTTTTGAAGGTCGATGCGGAGAGAATGCAGAATATCGCAAGGGCTCTTTTTTCGGCATTCGACACTCAAAACGGCTAAAGTTTGACTTTTTTATTGACAAAGCTTCTTTAATTTGATATTATAAAGGGAGCGATATATATTTTAAACATCGAAAGGTATTTATAATGATTTGTAATACTATTCTTGACGCTATGGGGGATACGCCGATAATAAGGCTTCAGCATATGGGTGACCCTGACGGCGCGGAAATACTTGTAAAATTTGAGGGACTTAACGTTGGCGGCTCGATAAAAACGAGAACGGCGTATAATATGATACTTGATGCCGAGAGCAAGGGCTTGATAAACAAGGATACCGTTATAATCGAGCCTACGAGCGGAAATCAAGGTATAGGTCTTGCGCTTGTCGGAGCGGTAAGAGGCTACAAGGTTAAAATAATAATGCCCGATTCGGTAAGCGAGGAGCGCAGAAAGCTCGTGAAGCACTACGGCGCGGAGGTCATTCTCGTTCACGATGACGGAAATATAGGGCTGTGTATCGAGGAGTGCTTGAATCTTGCTTTGAGAATGCGTGATGAAATACCGAACTCCTTTGTTCCACAGCAGTTTGAAAATCTTGCAAACCCCGATATTCAAAGACGCAGGACGGGCAGAGAGATCCTTGAGCAGGTCGGAAAGGATATACACGGATTTTGCTCGGGGATAGGAACGGGCGGAACGATAACCGGTATTGGTGAGACCTTAAAGGCAGCTAATCCCGATATAACTATTTGGGCGGTCGAGCCTGAAAATGCGGCCATTCTTTCGGGCGGCTCGATAGGAACGCACGTGCAGATGGGAATAGGTGACGGTCTTATTCCGTCGATACTTAATCAAAGCATATATGATGACGTTTGCATTATAAGCGACGAGGAAGCAATAAAGGCTTCAAAGGATCTTGCTCGCCTTGAGGGGATTATGTGCGGCATAAGCTCGGGCACTAACGTAGCGGCGGCTATAAAGCTTGCCAAAAGACTCGGAAAGGGAAAGACCGTTGTAACGGTGCTTCCCGACACGGCGGAAAGATATTTTTCAACGCCGTTGTTTGATGAATTATGATATACGTATACGTAGCAAAGCTTCCGTTGACCGAGTCGGCGGAGGCTTTATCAAATATTGAACGTCAGGCCGAGATAAACTCCATATCAAATGAGCGGGTGCGCCGTGAGAAATATTACGTTTGGCGGTTGCTTGAGTATGCTATGCGGCAAAGCCTTGGTATAGATCCCGCCGAGGTCGAGTTTAAAAAAGACACGAGCGGTAAATGGACATGTGACGCGTGCGAGTTTTCACTTTCGCATAGCGGTGACGCGCTTGCCGTTGCGATTTCAAAAGAGCCTGTCGGCGTGGATATCGAAAGAGAAAGGATAAAGCGTCCAGACGCTATGGCTGATTTTATTCTTACGGCAAACGAGCGCAGGGAATATGAGAATATTTTAAACGAAGCAAAGGAAAAATATCTTATTCGCAAGTGGTGTGAAAAGGAATCCGCTTTTAAGCTGCAAAACAAGGCTTCCTTTAAGCCCGCCCAAATAGAAACGGCGGAGTTCTTTTCAACGGTAACGGAAACAGAGCTTTTGTTTGAAAAATATATTCTGGCTGTTTCTTCAAAAAGCAAGGATACCGTTAAGATATTTAGCGGAGTAACCTTTTGAGAGTGTAAAATAACTTGGAAAGGATTTTATTTATGGAAAAAGCAAAAAGATCACGCGCTAAATTTTGGATAGCTCTCACGGTCTTCAGCCTTATAGGGCAGATAGCGTGGGTAGTTGAGAATATGTATCTTAACGTGTTTATGTATAAAAGCTTTAATGCGTCCGCAGGGGATATCTCCGCGATGGTTGCGGCGTCGGCAATAACGGCAACGCTTACGACTGTTTTTATGGGCGCGCTTTCCGATAAGATAGGTAAGCGGCGCTTGTTTATATGCGGCGGTTACGTGCTTTGGGGCATCTCTATTTTCAGCTTTGTGCTTTTGCGTACCGATATAATAGGAAAATTTATTCCCGCCACAGTGTCTGCTATGACTGTGGGCGTTGCGCTTACGATAATCCTTGATTGCGTAATGACGCTTTTCGGTTCAACGGCAAACGATGCGGCGTTCAATGCTTGGCTTACAGACTCTACAGATTCCTCAAACAGAGGAAAAGCCGAGGGAATAAACGCCATGATGCCTCTTGTTTCGGTTCTCGTTGTCTTTGGCGGATTTATGTTTTTTGATCTTGATAATGAGGCAAGCTGGACGGTTATCTTTTCGATAATAGGCGCGCTTACTCTCGCGGTTGGAATAATAGGCTTTTTTATAATAAAGGAGCCTGAAATAAAAAAATCCGAAACGGGATATTTTCAAGGCATAATATACGGCTTCAAGCCGAGTACGGTAAAGAAAAATCCATATCTTTACGTGACTCTTGCGGCGTTTATTCTTTTTAATATTT
>JAFQPL010000044.1 GCA_017411785.1 Clostridia bacterium | reverse complement strand
GCCCTCAAAATTTACATCGCAGTAATCAAAGAAAAGGGATTCGGGAGAAAATCTCGAATCCTTGTCTATAATGAGTACGTTTTTTCTTCAAACGGTCATAAAAAACGTGATTTTATGTGGTCAGAAAAAAGTGCTGTTTTTGTGCAGAATAAATAAAAAATCAGTCAAAAACAAGTCTAAAAAGGCTCGTTTTCGGCTGATTTTTGGTCGGAATGACAGGATTCGAACCTGCGACATCGTGCTCCCAAAGCACGCGCGCTACCAACTGCGCTACATCCCGAAATATTTGATTTTTTATTTGATTTGCAGTTGTCCGCTGCGCTTCCTGTTGCAACTAAGGCTCTGACTGCGCCGTTGGCTTGTTAATCGCCAAGTTGCTGCCACTCCTTATTGCTCGCTTATTCACCCGCAGGGTGCGCTCGCAAACGTCCCCAACTGCGCTACATCCCGAAATATTTGATTTGCGTTGTCTGATAGACCGATCTGCAATCACTAAAACATTATAACAGATTTATTTTGTTATGTCAAGTGAAAAAATGCTTTTTCCTAAAATATCTGAAAACGGCTTTTGCCGTTTCAGATATTCTTTTTTAGAGCAAGTTTTGCTATTCTGTCGCACAGTTCGTCGTAATCGATACCGACTGCCTGTGCTTCCTGAGGCATAAGGCTTGTCGGTGTCATACCCGGCAGAGTATTTGCTTCAAGACACCATACGCTATTGTCTTTATCTATTATGTAATCTATTCTTGCATAGTCTAAGAGGTAAAGCGCAGAGAAGCAGTTCTTTGTTATTTCTGCAACCTTTTCGTTTAACTCTTTATCAAGTGGCGCGGGGCATATCTCCTCTGTTGCGTTTGCTACGTATTTATTCGCGTAATCATAAAATCCGCACTTTGGAATTATTTCAACGGGCGGAAGTGCTACTCCGTCGAGTATTGCTTGCGTTATTTCCCGTCCGCTTATATGCTTTTCAATCAAAAATGCTCCCTCGTAATCCAATGCAAAGCTAAGTGCTTTTTCCAATTCGCCCTTATTGTTTACAATGGAAACTCCGACGCTTGAGCCGCAGGAGCAGGGTTTTATTATGCATGGGAAGCCTATTTTTTCTATGGCGCCGTTGATCCTTGTTATATCATCTTGTGAGGTTACCGTTACCCAATCCGGCGTAAGTATGCCATTTTCGCGCATAAGCTTTTTTGCGATGTCTTTATTCATGGCAAGAAGACTGCCGATATATCCGCTTCCCGTGTATTTAACATCAAAAATATCAAGCGTAGCCTGAAGCTGACCGTTTTCACCCATATCGCCGTGAAGCGCGAGAAACGTTACGTCAGCAAGCTTACAGAGCTTAAGAACGTTCGGACCTATAAGCTCTGTGCGGTTATTGTTTCTTTTTCTTATTTCATCAAGCTCCTTCGGTGTTGGAGCGGTGCTACCAACTAAAAGAGAGGCTTCGTCCTTCGAGGTAAAAAGTGAAAGAGGTTCGCTGTTAAGATTTTCGTCGTTTATACCCTCATAGACGTCGAGCATAAGTACCTTGTGTCCTTTTCTGCGTAAGGCAGAGGAAATAAGGCTTCCCGATGAGAGTGAAACGTTGCGTTCGGGGGAAAGTCCGCCCGCGAGAACAACTATATTCAAGGTGATACTCCTTATAAAAATGATTTCAGTGTCTTTGGTATTATATTCGGATTTTTGATTTACTGTTACTCGTTGGAAACCGACTCTTTTTCTGAGGCAGATGTCTTTTTTAAATAAGCAACCCTGTCGTTTCCTCCGTAGTCCTTATATATTTCACAACGCATACCCGATGCCGCGGCAATGGCGGTTACAGATTTTGCTTGGTCGCAGCCTATTTCAAGAAGCATAGCTCCCCTATCAGAAAGATATTCGCCGTATTCTCCGATTATGATTCTGTAAAAATCAAGTCCGTCGTCTCCGCCGTCTAATGCTGCCTTGGGCTCGTAAAACAATTCCTCATCAAGCAGAGGAATTTGATTTGTTTCGATATAAGGCGGATTTGAAAGTATGCAGTCGAATTTTCCGAGAGGCTCCATAAAAGAGGGAAAAAGCACGTCTTGAGCAAGAAATCCCATTCGGTCGCCAACTCCGTTTGTCTCGGCATTTTCACGCGCTACATCCAAGGTCTCGGGAAAGAGGTCGACAGCTACCGCGGTGCAATCCTGACGGGCGGCAAGCGTGGATATCGCAACACAGCCGCTGCCTGTGCAGAGATCTATGATCCTTGCATTTTCAGGTAAGAGCTTTATCGCAAGCTCAACGAGCTTTTCTGTATCCTGACGGGGAATGAGAGTGTTTTCCGTGACCTTGTAGGTTTCATTGCAGAAGCTCCAATATCCTAAAATATATTGCAAGGGATAGTGTTTACAACGCTTTATTACCGCGGCTTCAAGCTCGGGAGAATCAAAATCCTCGTCGTGCCGAAGCAGAAGCTCTGCCTTTGTCACGTTGCAGAAGTGACATATAAGCATAGCGGTTTCGCCACGGTGATTTTCTATTTCAGCATTGGCGAGAGCCGCGCAAATTTCATTATACGTCATACTTCCTCCGAATAAAAAATTAAAAATTGCAGATAATTATATATATTATAGCAGATTTTTCATCTT
>JAFQPL010000043.1 GCA_017411785.1 Clostridia bacterium | reverse complement strand
TCTGTCGTGGGCGTAGGATATTTGAGAGGAGCTGACCTTAGTACGAGAGGACCGGGTCGGACGCACCTCCGGTGCACCAGTTGTTCTGCCAAGGGCATAGCTGGGTAGCCGCGTGCGGATGTGATAAACGCTGAAGGCATCTAAGCGTGAAGCACACCTCAAGATTAGATATCCCTCCAGCTTTAAGCTGGTAAGGTCACTTGCAGACTACAAGTTTGATAGGTCGGAGGTGTACGCACAGTAATGTGTTCAGCTGACCGATACTAATAGACCGAGGGCTTGAACTTAAAAGGTTCAAAACGATTTTAATTACTTGAGTTTAGTTTCTTTCTTCGAGAGCTTTGTTCGGTTTTCTGTGGACGTATAGTTCATAAGTCAGTGTTTTTAACGCAAAGGGTCCACCCGTTCCCATTCCGAACACGGAAGTTAAGCTTTGCTGTGCCGAAAATACTTGGTTGGAGACGACCCGGAAAAATAGGTCAACGCTGACACAAAAAAGTTTATTTTATGTTTGGGAGCAATTTTTATTGTTCCCCTTTTTTTAAGAAAAAATAGGAGGAGAAGGTCTATGCCAAGTGAAAGAAAAATGGAAGCTGTTTTGTTTGATCTTGACGGTACACTTGTTTTTCACGATCAGGCACAGTTTTTATCTGAATATTTTAAGAGCATTTCCTCGTATGTTGCTTCCTTGGGCTATGATCCAAAGGAATTTCTCGGAGCGATGGATTACGCTACCAGAGTTATGCTTGTCAACGACGGAGCAAGACTTAATCAGGATCTGTTCTGGATCAAATTTTTTGAGTATACGTCAAAATTTGATAACAAGATCATAGAGGCATCGGATAATTTTTATATCGGAAAATTTAAAGAGCTTAGGGCGTTTGCACAAGAAAATTCGCTTGCAAAAAAGGCGGTTGAGCTTGCTCACGAGAAAGGAAGAAAGGTAGTTCTTGCAACTAATCCCGTTTTCCCTATGACTGCTCAGCTTGAGCGATTGAGTTGGTCGGGTCTTAGTGAGAAGGATTTTGATTTGATTACTTCTTATGAGAATTCACATTATTGTAAGCCTGATCCCAGATATTATTTTGAGATATGCAAAAAGATAGACGTTAATCCTCAAAACGCTATAATGATTGGAAATGATGAGCGTGAGGATATGAAGGGCGCGTTTGAGGCAGGACTTATGGGCTATCTGGTTACCGATTGCAGAATAATGGCAAAGGATTATTATTGGAAGGGGCAGAGAGGAAGCTTTGAGCAATCTTTGAAAATTCTTGCTTTGATATAAAGATTTTACATATAAAGAGAACGGCGCTTGCGAGTATATCGCAACGCCGTTTTTTTTGCCGCATATTGACTAATTATTTTGTGATTAATCTTGAATTATGAGCTTTTTTGTGTTATAATGTTAATGCCACGAGAAAATTTGCCAAAATAAAATATTGGAGTACCAAGGTTATGAATTTCTTGAATAAAAAATGGCTATGGGTGGTAGTAACCCTAATTTTCTCACTTTGCTTGGCAACCTTTGCGGGAGTATCCTTACTTGATGTTTTTGTGCTTGAGCATACAACTAATGAAACGGTTGTGGTTGGAAACGTTAATTTTGGAGCAAACGCGGGCTTGCCGGGACTTAACAATTCAAACGGTGTAAATGTAAACGAAGGTGGGAACAATACGCTGACTCCTGCTGCGCCTTCTGCGCCGAATACTTCGGTAAATTCCGGGGCGTCTACAACTAAGCCGTCAACTACCGTTAATGGAAATACCAGCAGCGGTAACACTAACGCTAATACTAATACTAACAATAATAACAGTAATAGCGGCAGTGAAAGCTCGTCTGTTCAGACGGGTAATACGATCCTTTCCGATGCAGAGCTTGCAGCCTTGGCGAAGGCTATATCTGTTACGAAGGAGGTCGGAACGTATAATAATAACAATGTTTCGATTACGCTTACGGAGAAGGTGTTCACTGCGGGGTCAAATAAAACTACTTATTTTGTCGCTCATGTAAAAATGTCTTCGGCGGAATATTTTAAGACCGCCCTCGCAAGCGGAGATCAGAAGCTTACCGTAAACGTCGGTAAAAAGGTGGCGGATCTTGCAACCGCTAAAAATGCGGTGCTTGCTATAAACGGCGACGGTTGCGGACAGTCTCATACGACGGGATACGTTGTGAGAAACGGAGTACAGTACCGTTCTTCCGCGAGGGATTCTTCCGGAGAGACCGAAAGCCTTGTTTTGTATGGGGACGGAACTATGACTATAATAGACGAGCGTACTACGCCGCTTAGCTCTGTAACTAACGCGTGGCAGGTATTTTCGTTTGGTCCCGGACTTATTAAAAACAATTCTATCGCGGTAACTACCAATCAGGAGATATCGGGTGATAAGTCAATGAATGACAATCCGAGAACCGCGATTGGTATGGTAGAGCCACTACATTACGTTATGATAGTTGGTAACGGACGAACAAATGAGAGCAAGGGACTCACTCTTTATCAGCTGGCGCAGGCGCTTGCCTATGAGGGCTGTACGTTGGGGTATAATCTTGACGGAGGCGGTTCTTCTACTCTTTGGTTTAACGGTAAGGTCATAAATTATCCAACGACCAACGGAAGATACAGTGAAAGAGAGGTGAGCGACATTGTTTACATCGGAGCTTAACCTCGAGCGCAAAAAGGTTTTGATGACGGGGGTCATCGACCTTTGCGTATCCTTTATACTTTGGCTTTTTTCTGCTATTTATATCGCTTGTGGCCATGGAAAGACCTCAGGAGGTATGACTTGTCTGCTTTTGCCGTTTTTCATTGCGGGAATGGCGCTTTTAGTGCTTAGCCTTACAAACGCTTATAAGGTTATTACCCTTGCGGTAAGATGCCTTTGTAACCTTTCGATGGCATCATTCAGTGTTGGAATGGCACTTGTCGGTATATTTGAAATAGCGGGGGTCTCCCAGTCGGTATTCGTCGTACCTATTTGGATAGGCGGTGTGCTTTGCGCTATTGCTTGTACAGTAATCATAATTTTAAATGGAACTAAAAAATCGGAGGATTTATGAAAATAGCTGCTCTTATTCCTGCTTATCAGCCTGATGAAAAGCTTATTACGTTGTTGGAAGAGCTTTCTGCTAATACAGAATACAGTATTTTCGTAATAGATGACGGAAGCAAGGAGGAGTGCGCTCCCATTTTTGCGGAGGCGAAAAGATTTGCGACTGTACTTGTTCATGAGGTTAATCGTGGCAAGGGCGCTGCGCTGAAGACCGGAATATCTTACATAATGGAAAACACTGATTGCGAGGGAATAGTTACTCTTGATTCGGACGGACAGCATACCGTTAAGGACACTAACAGAACCGTTGATGCGCTTGAACAGAATCCAAGCGCGCTCATAGTTGGCGGACGCTTGTTTTCAGGTAGGGTGCCGCTTCGCAGTAAGTTTGGAAATACGGTTACCAGAGGGGTCTTTAAGCTTTCCACAGGTGTTTCGGTTCGTGATACGCAAACAGGATTACGAGCTTTTTCACGTGAGCATATGCCTTTAATGGCGGCTCTTAAGGGTGACAGATACGAGTATGAAATGAATGTTTTGCTCGAATGCACCGAAAAGTCGATACAGATAGTTGAGATACCTATTGAAACAATATATATAGAGGAAAATAAATCCTCTCACTTCAATCCCCTGAAGGATTCATGGAAGATATATAAGCTTATAATAAAATTCGGCGCGCCGACACTTTTGCTGTTTATTGCGTCCTCGTTGCTAAGCTTTGCTATAGACTTTTTGCTTTATGCGCTCTTTACTAAATTCTTTAAGGGCGATCATAACGTTTGGATATGTAATATTCTGGCGCGTACTATAAGCGCAACGGTAAATTACTGGCTCAATAAGCTTATCGTCTTTAAAAAGAAGGGAAAGACGGCACAGACATTTCTTGCGTACTGCTTGCTCGCGGTGGGAGTACTTGTTGGAAATACTTTGCTGCTTCAGGTGCTTGTCAACTGCGCGCATATGAACCCTTACGGCGCTAAGCTTTTAGTTGAGTTTATAATGTTTTTTATCAGCTGGTTCGTACAGAGATTTTTGATATTTAAGAAGAAAAAGACTGTATGAAAAAAAGATGTAGCGTACGCTACATCTTTTTTTATAAATTTGTTGAATAATTCGGGCAGTTGTGATATAATTATTATGATTTTATTTTAAGGAGCATATTTATGGCATACAGTAAGGATTATAAAATAGAAACAAAATGTATTCAGGCGGGATATCAGCCTAAAAATTCAGAGCCGAGAGTTGTGCCGATAGTTCAGAGCACGACCTACGTATACGATTCCACTGAGGAGGTAGCGGCGGTTTTTGACGATCCGACAAAATCTCTTATATATTCGAGATTTGCAAATCCCACAGTTATGGCGGTAGAGGACAAGATAGCTGAGCTTGAGGGCGGTGTAGGCGCAATGTGCACGACCTCGGGTCAGGCGGCGACCTTGCTTTCCATTCTTAATATCTGCGAGGTTGGAGATAGCTTTATAAGCCTTTCAGAGATATACGGCGGAACGGTAAATCTTTTTGCTTTTACCTTTAAGCGAATGGGGATCGAGTGTATCTTTGTTGACAAAAACGCAAGTGACGAGGAAATAAACGCGGCATTTAAGCCAAACACAAGAGCGGTATTTGGAGAGACTATCGCTAATCCCGCGCTTTCTGTCCTTGATATAGAAAGATTTGCAAGGCTTGCTCACGCTCACGGTGTTCCGCTTATAGTTGATAATACCTTTGCAACTCCCGTGCTTTGCCGTCCTTTTGATTTCGGAGCTGACATAATTGTTCATTCCACATCAAAATATATGGACGGTCACGCCGTTCAGGTTGGCGGTGTTATCGTTGACAGCGGTAATTTTAATTGGGCTAACGGAAAATTCCCCGCGCTTACCGAGCCTGATGAGTCCTATCACGGACTTCGCTACGTTGAAAGCTATGGAAAGCTCGCGTATATTCTTAAAGCGAGAATGCAGCTTATGAGAGATTTTGGAACATATCCCGCGGCGCATTCTGCTTTTCTGCTTAATTTGGGACTCGAGACCCTCGCGGTAAGAATGAAGCAGTATTGTGAGAATGCGCTTACCGTTGCTAAGTACCTTGAGGCTCACGATAAGGTTATAAGCGTTAAATATCCCGGACTTGAGGGCAATGAGGATTACGAGCTTGCAAGAAAGTATCTTAAGGGCTGCAGCGGCGTTATTTCCTTTAGAATCAAGGGTGGTAAGGAAGCGGCTATTAAATTTATGAATTCGCTTTCAATGGCGTCAAATGAGGTTCACGTTGCCGATATTCACACTTGCGTGCTTCATCCGGCGAGCGAAACTCACCGTCAGCTTACCGACGAACAGTTGATTGCTTGCGGAATTACCCCCGACCTCGTTCGTTTCTCGGTCGGTCTTGAGAACGTAGAGGATATTATTGCCGATATCGAACAGGCGATGAAAAAAGCATTTTAAATTTTAAACGGAGGCTGTTATGCCGATAAAAATTCCTAATCTATTGCCTGCGACGCAGGTTTTGCAGAATGAGAATATCTTTGTGATGACGGAGACCCGCGCAATGACGCAGGATATCCGTCCCTTGAAGATACTTATGCTTAATCTGATGCCGCAAAAAATAGTAACCGAAACGCAGATAGCGAGACTTATAGGAAATACTCCTTTGCAGGTCGAGCTTGAGCTTTTGCAGACCGCAACTCATAAAGCAAAGCATACCTCGCCCGAGCATATGCTTGCGTTTTATAAAACCTTTGACGAGATAGAGCATAAGAAATACGACGGAATGATAATAACGGGTGCCCCCGTTGAAAATATGCCGTTTGAAAAGGTTGAATATTGGGACGAGCTTTGCAGAATTATGGAGTGGACGAAAACACACGTTACAAGCACGTTTCATATATGCTGGGGAGCGCAGGCGGGACTTTATTATCATTACGGAATAGAAAAGTATCCGCTTGAAAAAAAGCTTTTCGGTGTTTTTGAGCATAAGCTTGACCATAAGCTATCGATACTTTTTCGCGGATTTGACGATACCTTTGTTGTGCCTCATTCAAGGCATACCGAGGTTCGCAGAGAGGATATTGAAAGAGAACCGAGACTGAAGATACTTTCAAGCTCGGAGGAGGCAGGTGTTTTTGTTTGCGCGACAGAGCGCGGAAGGCAGATATTTGTCACCGGGCACTCGGAGTATGATGCGGATACTTTGAAAAATGAGTATTTGCGCGATAAGAACGCGGGGCTGCCTATCGACGTTCCGAAAAATTATTTTCCGAATGACGATGACACAAAGGAGCCTATCGTCAGGTGGAGAAGCTGCGCAAATCTTCTTTACTCCAATTGGCTTAACTATTTTGTTTATCAGTCAACACCGTATAATATTGATGAGATAGATTGAAAAAGAAGGTCGTTATGACCTTCTTTTAATTTTTGTTAAATTCTTTTCCGTTAATTAAAAAATCTATTGAAACATTAAAATAGATGGAAAGGGTGCGCAAAAGCTGGAGATCGGGATTCCTTTTTCCGTTTTCATAGTATGATAAAGCTTCACGGCTGATATTTAGATCCATAGCAACTTTTAGCTGACTGTATTTTTTTTGTTTTCGTATAATTTTTAGTCCGATCAAGCCGAGAGGATTATTATCTTTCATAAAAAAACTCCTTTTTTATAAAAAAAACATAAAAAGCTCTTGACTTTATTGTAACAAATTGTTACAATAAATATGTAACATATTGTTACATATAAAAAGAGAAAGGGTTAATAAAAAATGAAAATCTTTTTAAGAAGGGCTGTTGCCTTGACTTTAGCTGCTTTAATGGTTCTTTTTGTTTTTGTCGGATGTAAAGGCGGCAAGGACAAGGAAACTGAAGAAACGAAGGAAACCGAATCTGAAAAGGAGACGGAAAAAGAAGAAGGAGAGGAAAAAGAAGAAGGAGAGGAAAAAGAGTCTGAAGAGATTGCCGTTTGCAAGCATCCTACTATGCAAGCTGTAGAAGCTAAGCTTCCGACGTGTACCCAAACAGGAAATATCTCTTATTGGTGTTGTGCTGCGTGCGGTAAATATTTTATCGATGCAGTGGGAAGTCAAATGATTTCTGCTGAACAAGTTGTATTACCTGCAAGAGGACATACAGAGGTAATTGATGAAGCTATTATTCCAACCGATACAAGCGAAGGACTAACAGAGGGCTCGCATTGCTCGGTGTGTAATGAGATTATAAAAGAGCAGATCGTTACACCTGTGGCGCTGAAGGAGGAGTATACTATTCAGTATATGTGCGATATGGTTTCGCTTGAAGACGATAAGTATAAGCCGACCATGGCTAAAGGTTTGAGAAAGCCTCAAATTGATAATTATCAGTTCCTTGGCTGGTCGGATAAGGACGGACACTTTTTTGGTGTAGAGCTTCCTAAGGGTATGAGCGGTGATCTGATTTTGTATGCTAACTGGGCAAGCAACAGAAATAAGGCGGAACCTGTTTCAAAGCTCGGAGCGCCTATTATTTGCGAGGATTCAAGCTCGGGACAAATTCTTTTCATTTATGAAATAGGAAAAATAAAAAATATCCCGCTTTTTGAAACTCGAGATTTGCTTGTTTCGGACGGTATAATCACAATAAGCGAAAATATAAAGCAAAATGTTATAACCAACAGTAATGCCAGTGAAATCGGAAAAATAATTGCCAATACTACGACAAATTCTTCGACTTGGACCTTTTCCAAGGATTGGAATGAGGTTATGTCTGTAAGCCAGGAATGGGCAGAACAGCAGGGAATGACTGTTGAACAGGCAAATCAATTCTGTCAAAGTTCAAGCAATACTTATAATGTTGTAAACTCTTCCGGCGGTTCTTCAAGCTTGGTTAATAGCGATAATTCTTCTTATAGGTTGAGTGCTAACCAGGCACACAGCAATTCAACATATAGCGATGAGCAGAAATATGCCGGTCTTACTGTTGATGAGAAGGCTTCAACTACTACCACTGTATCCGCCGGTGTAAATGCGAGCCTAAGCGTTCCAATTGGACCGGCAAAGGGAGAGGTGGGGGCGTCTATGAGCGCAACTAACACTACATCCTACGAGATCAGCGCTAACTATCAGCAAAACAAATATACCCAGAATATTAAAACGGGAACCGATAGCTGGGAGGAAAACATTGATATTTCGACGGCTAAATCTCAAACCTCAACGGTAAGCAAAACGTGGAATACTTCTCAAGGATTTAGCGCAAGCTCTTCCACAAGTGCGTCTGAAACAATATCCAAAGCGGTTTCCGAGTTGATAAGTAAAAAGAATTCGCAGGATTCCTCATATACCACGGGCGGTGAAGAAGGCGAGGAGCAGGCTTTTGCTTCATCGAATGCGGCGGAGGATAAATACAGTTCATCCGTTGTTTATTCAGAACAAGCAACCGAGATTTCCAAGATTACATTTCAGTCAACCGGTAAGACCTATGGCGCATATAGATTGGTTCAGGTCGGAACGGCACATGTTTTTGCAGTTGTTGGATATGATATAGAAAGTAGCTCGTATTATACATATACTTATAGTGTTTTGGACGATGACGGATATAGAGAATATCTTGATTATTCTTACGATAGAAGCTTTACTGACTATGAAACAAGCACATTGCCCTTTGAAATTCCGATATTTGTTAATGATTATGTAAACAGTAGAATAATGTCGTCAAAGCTGCAAATCAGCGATGAGGGCATTGTAACTAAATATCTTGGTTCGGGCGAAGACATAGTTTTGATTCCCTCTTACTATACCAGAAAGAACAATACTACAGGTAAGGTAGAGGTTATCAAGGTTAGGGGAATTGCTGAGGGATTGTTTAAGAATAATACCGTTATTAAGGGTGTTTCTCTTGGTAATTTTGTTAATGAAATCCCGGCGTCTGCGTTTGAGGGATGTACTTCCTTGAAGGAGGTAATTTGCCCTAATGTAGTACGTATAGGTGAAAATGCCTTTAAGGGATGTACCTTGTTAAGTGAGTTCATGCTTCCAAATGAACTTGAATATCTTGGCAAGGGTGCGTTTGACGGCGTTACGGCTATTAAGGCAAATGCGTTTACTATCGATATAGCAAATGCCGTGGCAAATTCTAATGCGAAAAATATCACTTTGGATATATCTAACATAAATACAACCGATTTTAGTACTATGGCGTTTGACGTTGGATACATAGAAAGCTTTAAGCTTATCGGCGGATACAAGGTTTACAATGGATTAAGCATCAAATCAAACGCGGAGAATACTATAATAAGCGGAGTAGAATTTGAAAACAGTGAGTCGATTCCTTTGGAAATTTCTTCTCCTAATCTGACACTTGAAAGAGTTTCTGCTAGAGGAGAAGGCTTTGTACTTGTGTTAAAGGCCGAAAAAACAGTTTTATCAATCGAAAATATCTCTAAATTTATTTCTCAAAATGGCAGAGCTGTTCTCGCAAAAAGCATTGAGCTGAAGTCCTTGAATGAGGAAGCGCATTCAGGCATTGTGACGGAGGGCAGCAAGGTTTTGGTTTGCGGCTCTGTTACGGGTAATCTCGGATATATTGACGATGAGGTTATAGAAAGCATAAATGAATCGGAGTACAATAGCTATTTGACGGCTAAAAAGATAACATTTAACCCGAACGGCGGAGCTGTAAGTGAGTCGGAAAGAACTATAACCTATGGCGGTATTTACGGAGCGCTCCCGATTCCTACGAGAGAGGGATATACATTTGTAGGTTGGTATACCGATGCGGTAGGCGGTTCTTTAGTTGAGGCTCATCATACAATGAATGCGCCGAATGATCACGCTTTGTATGCAAGATGGAATGTGAATACCTATGAATTAAGTTGGGATGAGGCTTCTCACGTAAGTATAACAGTAAGGCGAACGGCTTCTCCTTATGCTAATGCTGCAATAGGTGATCTAAACGTAGGCGATACTATATATTACGGTGACGCTTTGAGCATTATTTATACGGCAGAGGAAGGCTATTCTGTAGCAGATCACGGTTTGGAAGCATTTACTGTATCTAACAGTATAACTGCTACGGAAATATATGCTACTGCTTCTGCTAACAGCTATATGTACGAGGTAGTTTATAAATCCAGCAACGGAATTGTTCTTGGAAGTACTACCGTATCTTATACCTACGGTACTACCAATACCGTTTCGCCTGCGACCTTTGCGGGATACATAACACCCGAGGCGCAAAATATTGTTTGGGATTCTGTGACACCCAAGACGATTACTTTTGTGTATGCGCCGAAAACTGTTGGAACTCAGTCGCTTAAAAGCGGTTGGTGGTGGAAGGAATCTACCTATGGAATTAAATACAGCGTAACGGCTAAGGTTACCAATAGAACAGCAGATTCGGTAACGGTTGAAATAACGTGGATCAATAGCATAGTGAATGCTCATTATAATGCCGCTCAGTATTTTACAATGACAGTCGGCGGAAAGAGTACGGGAGAGCAGGAAATTGCTTCGGCGAATAAATGGGCTCCTTCAAAGGGAACGATTCAAAACGGTTCGGCTTCAAAAACTGTTACAATTACCGTTACAGGCATTTCAGCGACAGATACAGAGCTTTCTTATTCTGCATCTACGAGGGTAAGTCAGTCGAGTTGGGACCATCCCGCGACGTTTACTGGAAAAATTATAATACCTACATATTGATAATTGACTCTTGTATATCGTAACTAAATAAAACAAAAGCGGAGTAAGTTAAGTGAATTAACATTTAACTTACTCCGTTTAATATTGCTTGATTTTAGGTTATCTCAACCAAATCCTTATTGCTTTTTGTAAAGTTATAAATACTGCCGTCGGGGGTTATTGTTATCATATCCTCGATCCGACAGCCGAACTTCCCCTCAAGGTAGATTCCCGGTTCAACGGTCACTACGTTGCCCGACCTCAGCAATAGCGCGTCGTCGGCGCGCGGCGACAGATTTGGCTTTTCGTGTATAAAAAGTCCTACTCCGTGACCGAGCGAATGCCCGAATGCTTTTCCGTAGCCTGCGTTCTCTATTACTTTTCTCGCTATGGCGTCGGCGGCGCGGCAGGAAATGCCGCCTCTTATTTGCTCCAGCGCTGTCTTTTGCGCCGAAAGCACGGTGTTGTAGATCTTTTTTTGCTCGTCGCTCGCTTTTCCAATAACAATGGTTCTCGTCATATCGGAGCAGTAGCCGTTGAATTTCGCTCCAAAATCCATTGTGAGAAAGCCGTTTTTGAGCTTTTCGTTTCGCGGAACTCCGTGTGGCAGAGAGGTTGCGTCATCCGATATAGCGATGGTTTCAAACGCTACGCCCTCCGATCCCTGCTTCTGCATAAAGAAATCAAGCTCAAGCGCAACGTCGCGCTCGGTAAGGCTTGATTTGTTTTCCTCGACAAAGGTGATTATATGTGAAAAAGCCGCGTCGGTTATTTCTTGCGCTTTTTTTATGCGCTCAATTTCATAATCGAGCTTTATCGCTCGTTGCGCGAGTAAAATAGCCGAAGCGCCCGATTTAAGCGTTGCTATTCCGCCTAACTTTTCTGCAAGCAGCTCAAACTCGCCAAGGCTTATGGAATCTTCCTCGACCGCGAGGCTTTTTGCCTTGCTTTTTCTCGTCAGATCTGCGATACAGTCCGACATACGCCCCTCGGGACAAATGATTTCAAAGCCCGAGACGGCTTTTTTTATTGCCTCGGCGTATCGGAAATCGGTAAGGAGATAGCTTTTTTCGGGGAGCACGAGAATATAACCGTCGGTAAATGGAAAATCGCAAAGGTATCGCTGATTTAGCTCGCTTGAAATAATCGCGCCGTCAAGCCCTGCGTCCTCAAGAGAGGCTTTGAATCTGTTAAGCTGAATCATCCTCTTGCTTTCTCCCACATTCTTTTCATTGCCAATGCGTCCTCGGCTTGCGTTCCGTCGGATTCCGAGATTATTCGCGGCGCGACGCCCTCCTTTATTATTGCCTCGGCAAGAGGCTCAAAGTCGGGGCCGTAGAGCGTGTCGGCGAAGGTCAGATGGCGTTTTTCACCTGCTTGAGTGTATTCTATTTTTGAAAAATGGCAGTGCAGGTTATAGGCGTATCCGTCACCGAGGGCGTTTGCGATTTTGTCAAAGACCTCTCGGTAGCTGTCAACGTTTGGGAAGGCGTTACCTACGTTTCTTGCGTTGAGATGTCCGAAATCTACGACGGGATGATATTTTGGCGAGATCTTACAAAGCTCTATGACCTCGTCGAGTGTGCCGAGCTGATTTATCTTGCCCATGGTTTCGATGCCCATTCGTATATCGGTATGTCCGTTTACCTCGAGATTTTTCTCAAGGGTATCGGTTGCGAGACGCATAGCTTCCTCGCGTGTTATTTTTGCCGCGCTTCCCGCGTGGATAACTATTGTATCTGCGCCGAGAAGCTCTGATGCGTGAAGCGAACGGCTTATATAGTCTATGCTTTTAAGACGCTTCTCGGGATCTGTTCCCGAGAGGGATATAAAATACGGTGTGTGAAAGGACATCAGAATTCCATGCTCGCGAGCGGCATCTCCTATTTTTCTGAGTGTTTCATCACCTGCGTTAAGACCGTTTCCCGCTTCAAACTCGTAGGCGTCGAGCCCGAATGCTTTTACCCATTCGGGAGCTTGTACGGTCGATTTTTTGCCCGATGCATAGAATGAGTCGGAATTTCCGCCTGTTCCAAAGGTTGCGTGATCTTTTTTTATCATTTTTTTAATCCTCTTTGTGTAATTTGTGATAGCGCTTTATAAACGGTTTTTCAAGCCAACGCTTTAAACGGAAGAATAGGCTTTTTTTATCGTTTATCGGGGGGACTATGAGGGAGAGCATATCAAGCCTATGCACCGCAAGGGTGTCGGTAAGCAGCTGATCGCCAAGCCCCGCGGTCTCTTCACGCGCAGCTCCCATTTTTTCCATGGCGGCAAGGATAGCCTTTGTTGACGGTTTTTTTGCGTTGGGATATGCGGGCAAGGAAAGAAGGGAGTTGTATTTTTCTACCCGTTCGGGAGAATTATTTGAAATTAAAGCCGCTTTTATTCGGTTTTCCGAAAGCGAGGCGAACCATTCAAGCGTTTTTTCATCGGGAAGGTCTTGCTCGTAGGGGGCAAGCGTGTTATCAATATCTATAACGAGCGCTTTTATTCGGTAGGATGCGAGCAACTCGGGAGTGATATCGGTAAAGGATGAAAAAATTTTGTCGGGTGTGAGCAGATAATTAAGCGTGTGTCTTTTTTTGCTTTTTTTCATTTTTATCTTCCGTTTTTTGATTATTTTTGTAATTTGCGTCAGGCGTGCGGAACATGATAGCTTTTTTCCTCTTTGGCTTCGTCGCGCTCGAGGCTTCCGTCCTGTTTACCGAGAAGCGATTCCATTATCTCAAAGGTGTCGTCGGGGTCATAGGTCTGATAGCGTATCTGAAGTACGTCGCCTTTGTTTAATATACTTGAGCCGATCACGCACTTTTTGACGGAGATCACGGCGCAGTAGGGCGGCCAGAGAATATCTCTTATTTCTTTTCCTATTACAAAGGCTCCGTCCTTTACCTCAAAGCTTGCGTTGACGGTGATAAGCTCCTTGTCCTTATGGGTGTCGTGTATTTTTTGCTCGGATATAAAGTCTGTAAAGGCTACCACGCCCGAGCATTCGATAGTAAGATAAGCAAAGGCTACGCTTATAGCTATCATAATTATGTTGTTGAAGCCCGAAAAGACCTCTATGGTAAGTATTGCGGCGGTGAGCGGTGTTCTCGTTGAGGCGGCAAGGAATGCCGACATAGCAATGAGAGCTATCGCGTCTGAATAGGTGTCGGGGAGCAATCCTACAAAGACGGCTGCGGTTGAGATAAGCGCGCCGAGAATTGCGCCAAAGGTTATAATAGGAATAAGCGTGCCACCCGTTATGCCACTGTTGGTTGAGAGCAAAAGAAGAAGGGCTCGCAGTATGAGCAGGGCTATAAGAAGATACCATACGGGAGCGTGTGAGCGGAAAATCGCGTCTATAAGGGCGTGTCCCGAGCCAAGCGTCCCGTTAAGGAAAAAGCCTATCGTTGCGGTGAGTCCGAAAATAGTGAGAATTTTTACCCAAAGCGGAATTTTTTTAAGCTTTTTATTTATAAGAGAGTTGAACGCCTTATACAGATTTGTAAATACTATGGAAATTCCGCCTACCGCGACTCCTATTATTATCGCAAGCCAGAAAAAGCTTACGGGAAGCGCCGTTGGAGCGGGAATATCAAAAAGCCTTGGTGAGAGGTTAAGGCTCGGAAAAAGCTTGCAGAGCCCTGTGGTGGTAAGGGTTGCGGAAATAGTTGCTATCGATGCCGACATAAATATGATCGGTGAAAAGCGTCGGTGCGCTTCTTCAATGGCGAAGAATATACCTGTAAGAGGCGCGCCCGTTGCCGAGGCAAAGCCTGCGCACGCGCCGCCCGTCATGGTGTACCGCTCCCACGCCTTGTGCTTTTTTGCAAAGAGATTTGTGGTTCCTTTTCCTATAGAGCATCCCATCTGCACGCTTGGACCCTCCGAGCCGAGAGGAATTCCTACAAGGAAGGAGAGTAGATTTGACGTGAATATTCCAAGCAGACTTGATATCCATTTGAACGGGATAAAGCCCCTCAAAATAGCAAGCGAGTTCGGTATACCGCTTCCGCGAACGATTGGAAGCAGTTTTATAACTACGTAAGCCACCGCGCCTATCGCTATTGCGCAGGTGATGAGTGGGAGTATCATTACGGGATTTTCGCGAGCCGTTGAATAGACGTGATCCGAGAGCAACAGCGTGTATTTTATTGCTATTCTGAAAATGAATATCACACAGCCTGTTAATGCTCCCGTAAGGCAGGAGAGCATAAGGCAGGGGATAAGATAATTTCTTTGACCTTTTTTAACTTTTTCTTTCATAAATTTCAGTTTACCACGTTCGTGGGGTTTCCGCCGATGAAGGCTTCTATGTTTGAAATAACTATAGAAAGAAGTCTCTCTCTCGTTTGAAGCGGAGCCCAGGCTACGTGCGGTGTAATAGTTATATTTTTTGCGGTAAGCAGGGGACAGCCCTCGCGCATTGGCTCCTTTGTCAGTACGTCGATAGCTGCGCCCGAAAGCATTCCGCCGTTTAAGGCGTCGGCAAGAGCCTGCTCGTCAAGAACTCCGCCTCGCGCGGTGTTTATAAAATACAGACCGACCTTCATTTTTGAGAATGCGTCGGCGTTGAATATTCCCTCGGTCTCTGCGTTAAGGGGGCAGTTCACCGAGAGATAGTCGCTCTCTCGAAGCAGAGTGTCAAAATCAACGAACTCAACGCCCTCAAAGGATTTTTTGCTTCGGTTGACGGCAATGACCCGCATACCGAACGCAAGCGCGATCCTGGCAATCCTTGCGCCTATTGCGCCAAAACCGAAAATTCCGAGAGTTTTTCCCTCAAGCTCGTAGGTCGGGCGTGAGAAAAAGCAAAAAAGGCGTGAGCGTATCCATTCGCCGTTTTTTACGTCGGAATCGTAGCTTGCAACCTTTGAGGCGTGCGCAAGAATATATGCAAAGACCTGCTGCGCTACCGCGCCCGTGGAATAAGAGCCCGCGTTACAGACGTCGATCCCCCTTGCTCGCGCATAGGCAATATCAACGTTATTGTAGCCCGTTGCAAAAAGCGCTATCATTTTAAGGCGCGGAGCTGAGTCTATCTCGGCTTTGCCTATAACTGTTTTGTTTATAATAACTATATCGGCGTTTTTTATGCGTTCTGCGGTCTGTTGTGAGTCGGTTTCCCCATAATAGGTTACGTTGCCGAACTTTTCAAGTACGGTAAGGTCAAGATCTCCCGCGTTTACCGTGGAGCAGTCTGTTAAAACGATGTTCAAGCTCATTTAAAAATCCTTCCAAATATAATTTATAATAATTTTATCATAAA
This sequence comes from Clostridia bacterium, assembly GCA_017411785.1. Taxonomy (GTDB): domain Bacteria; phylum Bacillota; class Clostridia; order Oscillospirales; family CAG-272; genus HGM12713. Next base: position 5,520 of record JAFQPL010000043.1, on the reverse strand, counting down.
AGTGTGAAAAAATCAATACTAAATACTGTAAGCGGTTTGTGCAAAAGAAACAGAAAAAAGTTTTTTAAACTGTTTAAAACGCCGTATTTTTATTTAATCTATTTACAAACGCTTAAAAAAGTGGTAAAATATATCGGAACAGATGGGGTAGAACCCCAAAATATTTAAAGGAGAAAGCAATTATGAAAAAAATAATTTCTGTTTTATTGGTTGTAGCTCTCTTGGCAGTTGGCGTTATCGCTGCACTTCCTGCGAGCGCGGCTGCGGTTAAGACCTATAACGTAGATTGGTCAGCTCTTGACTACAATACCTACGCAGGTTCTGACGGCGTAGGAGAAAACAGAGGCGACGGCTCTGAGTACGAGTCTATGTTTAAAGTAGAAAAGACTGCTACTTCGATAAAGTCAACTCGTGTAAGCGGTAGCGCAGAAGCGTTTTACGTATCTACTACCACCTTTGCTTTGACAAGCACTACTCAGTATGAGTATACTTTCAAGGCAAAGAATAACAATGCTACACTTTATGCAGGCGTTCCTTACGCAATTGAGGGCGATACCGTTTATATGGTATACGGAAGCTTTAACAACACTTCCGACGACTACAACGGAACAAAATCGGAATTGCGTTTCTGCAAAGCTTCGTTTGACTGGGAATTTCCTGACACAACTTATAAAATATTCCCCGCATTAACACTTGATTCCTCGGGATTCTCTACCATAACCGTTAAATACAACGGTCTTAAGGTGACCTTCTGGTCAAACGGAACTCAGTTAGGTAAAGAGATTACTCTTCCTACAGGCTCAAAGCTTGCAATGGGTGTATACAGCCGTGACGCAGACGGCGGTAAGGACCGTACTCTTACCGTTAAGGATGCTGTTGTTTCTGCAATGAACAACGATGCAGCTGCTTATCTTAACGTTGATACCAACGGTATCGGTGCGCTCAAGACTCTTGTTAATGCTTGCAAGACCGATTACGCTAACGAGGCTGACTATACCGCTGCTTCTTACGGCGCATATAAGACCGCTCTTACCGCTGCTGAGGCAGTTATAGCAAAGGGCGCAACCGCAACTAAGACAGAGGTATCCTCTGCAAAGACGGCTCTTGAAACCGCTATTCTTGGACTTGAAGCTGCAACCTTGGATTTCACCGCGCTTGACGAGGCTATTGCAAAGGCAGAGGCTCTTAAGGCTGTAGAGTACACCGAAATTTCCTTTAAGATGGTTACCGACGCGGTTGCAGAGGCAAAGGCTCTTAAGGAGAAGGCAGATGCAAAGCAGTCCGACGTGGTTGCTATGGTTGAGACCATCAACGGAAGAATCGAGTCTCTCGTTCCTTCGGGCGAGATAGCTCCTCCCGATGAGGATGCAGACGGTGATGCAGATGCAGACGGAGCCGCTACCGACGCTCCTGCTGCAGACGGTTCTGCTACTGATGCTCCTGTTGCTCCCGCAGAGAGCGGAAGCGCTACAACCGAGACCCCTGCTGCAAAGAAGGGCGGATGCGGCGGCGCAATTGCTACTACCGCTGTTGTAGTTGGACTTGTTGCTACCCTTGGAACTGCACTTGTAGTTAAGAAAAAAGACTAATTTAATAAAAAAACGCTCGGCGGTTTTATGACCGCCGAGCATTTTTGTATCATGAAAACCCCGCCATAGTGGCGGGGTTTCGTATAAGCTATGCCGATAAACAGAATGTAAATAAAAAGTCAACGCAGAATGTGTTGTATGAAAGGCTCCCTCCGAGAGGGGGCTCCCGACGGAGTCGGGTGGAGGAGTACGCGTGCATAATGAATTTTAGTTACTTTATGCCAAGAAAAACTCCTTCCGTCAACTGCATCGCGAGCCTTTTGCTCGCTCGGGTTGCCACCTCCCTCGAGAGGGAGGCTTAGAATTAAGCCCTTTTCACGGGGTGATATTTGTTTGTTTATTATTCGTATTTTACTGATTTTATGAATTTTTATCAATTGCTTATTTTTTCAAACGATCTGCAATATTCCTTGATTATTTCTGCTTCGGAGAAGCTTTCACGGACTCCGCAGATAAGCTGATAGGACTCGTGTCCCTTGCCGGCAAGCAGAATTATATCTCCCGTTTGAGATATTGAGAGAGCGTGCTCTATAGCTTCCTTTCTGTCGGTTATGGCAACGTAAGGGCAAGAACCTGCCGTAAAGTAGGATGCAATCTCGGCAATTATCGCCGCAGGGGATTCACTGTCGGGGTTGTCCGATGTGAGTATGCAGAAATCCGCATCGCGCGAGGCAACGAGTCCAAGCTCGGCTCGGCGCATTTTTGTTCTTCCGCCAACAGAGCCAAAAAGGCAGATAAGCCGTGTAGGAGAATACTCGCGGAGTGCGGTAAGCGCCGCCTTAAGGCTTATTCCGTTATGAGCGTAGTCGATAACTGCCGTTGCGCCGTTTGGCAGAGCATAGGTTTCAAATCTGCCCTCAATGCGAACGGTTTTGAGGGCTTTTATTATCTGCGCGGTATCAAGTCCAAGCCGCTTGCATACAGCTATAGCGGTGAGGGCGTTGTAAACGCTGAAATCACCGGGGAAGGATATCTCAACACCGTATTTAGAGCTTCCGTCGATACAATCAAAGCTTACCGCTATTTTAGATGCCGTTCTGAAATAGCAGATATTGTCTGCGTTATAGTCTGCGTGCTTTGCTGTTGAGCCTGATATTCCAACCTTTTCGGCATAGCTTCCGCTTATCATATCGGGCGCGTATTCGTCATCTGCGTTATAAACCATATATTCAACGCCGTAGTCGGTGAAAAGCGAGTGCTTGCACGCCTTGTAGTCGTTAAAATCGGGATGCTCGAATTCGCCTATATGGTCGGGGGAGAGGTTTGTAAATACACCTATGTCAAATTTTATTCCGTGTACGCGAGCCATCTTTAATGCTTGTGAGGAGACCTCCATAACGACTGTGGTAACTCCCGCGTCGTACATTTTTTTGAGGCTTTCGTGCAGGAAGTAGCTCTCGGGCGTGGTGTTAAGCGTTTCTTCTTTTGTTTCATTATAGGAAATTCCGTTAGAGCCAATATAACCCGCTTTGATCCCGTTTTGTTTGAGAACGTTGTATATGAGAAGCGAGGATGTTGTTTTTCCTTTTGTGCCTGTAATGCCTATCATGGTCATTTTGCTTGCGGGATATCCAAAAAAGGCGGCGGAAAGTCTTGCAAGAGCGACTCTTGAGTTATTTACTATTATTATGAGGGCGTCGTCGGGAAGCTCTATTTTGCGTTCTGCCACAAATACTCGGCAAGAACGCTTATATGCTTCGGGCGCATAGCCGTGACCGTCGGTAACCGAGCCTGATATGCAAACGAAAAGAGAATTTTCGGCTGCGTTGTCCGAATATGAAGAAAGTGATGATATTTCGGTCTCATCAATGCTGATACCCGATCGGTTTACTATTTCGGTATAGTCTATTGCGGCTAAAAGCTCTTTAAGTATCATAATTTCAAATTCCTTTCTCGGCGTAAAAGTGCGCCATTAAGCCGTCGTCAAATCCCGTAGGTGTTTTTTTGCATATCTTAAGTGCGGAGATGCAAAGCACCTCGAGCGAATCAATTACAAAGCTCGGCAGAGGGTGTTCCTTTTTTATCAGTGAAAGCTCGGTGCAGCCGAGAATTACTCGCTGGCATCCTCTTGAGTTCAGCGCCCTGCAAAGCTCTGTAAAGCGTTTGATATCGGGCTTTCGTCCCGCCTTGATCCTTTCAAATATCGTCTCGGTAAGAAAGCTCTGCTCTGTCGGGGAGAGCGGTTCAACAGCTATTTTATAGCGTGAAAATACATCCTCGTAAGCATGTGAGGCTGCGGTCCCTTCTGTAGCGAGAACTCCGACGCGCTTTACACTCTCGGAAGCACAAAGCCCTGCGGTTTCTTCTATTATATTGAGGATGGGAATATCAACAGCCTCGGCGATCTTTGAGTAAAAGTAGTGCGCCGTATTGCAGGGAATAACCAAAAGCTCCGCTCCCGCCGCCTCAAGTCTTTTTGCCTCTGCTCTCATTCGAGGTGTGGGATCATCCTTGGATGCTCCGAGAATGAAGGACGAGCGGTCGGGCGTATCGGCGCGAGAGGAGAGTATAAAATTCAAGTGGTCACTGTCTTTTTTCGCGTATGTGTGGCTTGTGAGCATTTCACAAAAATATATGCCTGACATCGGGCCCAATCCGCCTATTATTCCAAGAAGCGATGGCGCTTTGTTTTTATCGGACATATATTCACCGCCTTTCTTTTTCAGGGGATTATTTTTAAGGGGGAGTCGGTAAGCGCAAGCTGCTCGTCTGATAAAACAAAGAAAAGCTCTAACGTGCTTTTACATCTTTGAGTGAAGAGACGGTATTTTTCGTTACAGGGAATAAGAATAGGCAAGGTGTACTGCGTGCTTTCCGCAATACCTTTAAGGCGCTTTACCGTGATCTCATCGGCTTCATTGGGTGGAAGCTTTAAAAATTTTCCCGAAATATTTAACAGGTCAGGAAGGCTTCGTTTTTCATCAAGCACGTAAGAAAGGATACCGTATCTTCTGAATATCTTCCTTGAGAGCTTACGTGATGTTGCGTTACATCCAAGCAAAACGGGGACGAAATAAAATTTTGCCTCGTCCCGAAGCTGAGCGTTGTTCATTAGTACCTCGCAAGACATTTAAATATTTCTATACACAGTAATTATATCACAACAAATATCCTTTGTCAAAGGTTTATCGCTAATATTTCGTGACATTTTTTACAATATATCTGTTTTTGGTTGCAAAAAAAGGGAATTTGCTATATAATGATTAAGGAGCGGTTTAATAAATTCATACGGAGACGGATAATGAAAAAAGAAAAAATTTTCAAAATATTTTCAAGCATACCAACGCTGTATACCGAAAGACTTTCTCTCAGAGCTATGCATCCTATTGATGCTGAGGATATGTTTGATTACGCGAGGCGTCCTACGGTAACAGAATATCTTTTGTGGAGCGAGCATAAAAACATAAGATTTACCAAGGACTATCTGAATTATATACAAAGCCGATACAAGCTCGGAGATTTTTACGATTGGGCAATTATTGACCGTGAGAGCAGAAGAATGATAGGCACCTGCGGATTTACAAAAATAGACACGGTAAATAATTCTGCAGAGATAGGCTACGTTCTGAATCCCGATTTTCACCGTCGCGGTTTAGGTAGCGAGGCAGTGAGACGTATTATTGAGTTTGGCTTTGAGGAGCTTTCCTTAAATCGTATTGAGGCTCGGTTTATGCAGGGTAACGAGGCATCCTTTGCGCTTATGAGGAGTGTCGGTATGACCTTTGAGGGTTATATGAGAGACTTGATTTTTGTAAAGGGAAGCTATAGAACCGTTGGTGTTTCTTCGATATTACGAAGCGAGTACGAAAAATGTAAGGCAAAAGAATAAAAACATTAAACAAGGAGAGCTTATCCGTAATCTGCGGGTGGCTCTTTTTGTATTTTAATTAAAAGTTTACAAAGTATTGTATTTTTTGCCATTATTATATAT
>JAFQPL010000042.1 GCA_017411785.1 Clostridia bacterium | reverse complement strand
GCTCTGCGCCGTCGGGGTTTGCGGCTTGAAATTTAATATCACAAACATCGAGTTTGGCTGTCGGCACTGCCGACCGAGCGTACTTTTTTTGAAAAATAGCCCAAAATCTTTCCTGTTGGAAAGTTTTTGGCGCTACCTTTTTTCAAAAAGGTAGCAAAAACTCTTACCACAAACTAACTCCTACCGCTCTACCCTTACGGATATTTCACCGCTTGCAAGGTGTTTAAGGGAGCCGTCGAGAGTTTCAACGACGAGAGCGCCCTCGTCGGTAATATCGGTTGCGGTACCTGTGTAAGTAGCGCCGTTTTCAACAAAGGAAACTCTTTTACCGACAACGCAGGAAAGCGCGCGGTATTTTTCCATATAAGGCGTAAGATCGTCAGCCTCAAGAGCCTCGAGAAGCCGCTCGGCAATATTGTCGGCAAGCACGTCCTTTTGCGCGTTAAGGGTATAAGAATCGGGATAACCGTAGAAAAGCGAGGTCGCAATATCCTTAAGCTCACCTGTAAACTCGGTATAAAGATTTATACCAAAGCCAACGGCAACGTAACGCTCGTCATCAACGAAAAAGGACTCGGCAAGAATTCCGCCAACCTTTTTTGAATTATAATAGATATCGTTCACCCATTTTATATAGGTCTGTAAGCCAAAAAGACGCTTGATAGACTCAACAGCACAAACGGCGGAAAGAGCGGTCATACGCAAAAAAGCGTTATTTTTGGGAGCCTTAAGCACAACGGTCATATAAAGTCCCGTTTCCTCATTCGATTCAAACCGCCGCCCCATTCTTCCCCGTCCGTCGCTCTGACGCGAGGAGATAATAAGAGCGGGAAGCGCGCCTCCCTCGCTTGCGTACTGCTTTGCGAAATTATTGGTCGAATCAAGCTCCTTAAATCTTACGTAATTTAATTTCATTAGGAATTCCTCCGGAAAAAGTATTAGCCTTTGACATTATAGCATAGAGGTCAAAAAAAGTCAATAAAAAACCGCTGTCGTACAGAAATTTTTTCAACAAAAAATTTACAAATTCTTTTATATATTTGGGGGTTAGTTTGGCTTAAAATATTGCAAAAAAAATAATTATGTGATATAATTAAAATGATAAACTGTGTAATTATACCTTTTTGAAAAAACAAAAGAAAAAAGCTTTAACAAGAGGCAAAAAAATGATAATTTTAGCATCGGCTTCGCCGAGAAGAAGCGATATCCTGAGAGAGCTTGGAGTCGAGATCAAAATAATAACGGCAGACGTCGACGAAAGCAGCGGCGAGCGAGACCCCGAGGCTCTGGCAAAGGAGCTTGCCGTCAAAAAAGGACTTGCCGTATACGAAAGGCTAAAGCGCGAGCAGAGCAGCGACGCAAGCCTGCCCATCGTCTCGGCGGACACCATTGTTTACTGCAAGGGCGAGATAATGGGTAAGCCTCGCAACGAGGATGACGCAAGACGTATGCTCAAGGCTCTTTCGGGCGGAGCGCACACCGTCACAACGGGCGTATGCGTCACGCTTGACGGAATAGCGCACGCAGAGTCGGCTGCAACAACGGTCTACGTCGACAGCCTCACGGACAGCGAAATAGACGCTTACATAAAAAGCAAGGACCCGTTTGATAAAGCGGGAGCCTACGGAATACAAGGAATATTCTCAAAGCATATCTCAAAAATAGACGGCTGCTATTTCAACGTAGTCGGCCTTCCGACAAACACGCTCGCAAGGCTCTTCAAGCGCGTCACGGGAAAGCCTATAGCCTGAACTCCATAGGCAAATTATTAAATCTTTAAAGAAAGGAGCATACGATGGCAAAGATTATCGGCATAGATCTCGGAACGGCTAATTCGCTTATCTGCCTGAAAAACAAGGGAATAGTTCTTCGCACGCCAACGGTCGCGGCAATAAGCAAATCCGACCGCCAAATCATCGCGCTCGGCGACAGAGCCTACCGTATGCTCGGAAAGACCCCCGCGGGTATAGACGCAATAAAGCCACTTCGCGACGGAGTTGTGGCAAATCCCGACGTTACCGCGAAAATGATACGCGCCTTCTTTGAATACACCGACGCGATCTCGTTTTTCTCACGTCCGTCGGTCATAATATGTATTCCCTACAACGTGACCGAGCTTGAAAAACGAGCGGTCGAGGACGCCGCGTTTGAGGCGGGAGCAAGGTCGGTAGCCCTTATAGAAGAACCGCTTGCCGCCGCGATAGGAACGGGACTCCGTGTTGGAGGCGCAAGAGGAAGCATGATAGTTGACGTGGGCGGCGGAACTACCGAGGTCGCGGTAATAAGCCTTGGCGGAATAGTAACCTCAAATCTTATACGGGTCGCGGGAGACGAGCTTAACGAGGCGATATCGACTTATCTCGCCCGCCGACGCGGCATAAAAATAGGCGAAACACAGGCAGAAGCGCTAAAAATAAAAATCGGCTCGGCGCATCCGCTTTGCGACAACGGCGAAATGGTAATATCGGGACACAGTCTTGAAACGGGACTCGCCGCAAATATGAAAATACTCTCCTCGGAGGTAAGAGAGGCGATGATGCCGACGCTTGAGCAGATAATTCAAACCGTCAAGCGTACTCTTGAGCAGACCCCGCCCGAGCTTTCCTCGGATATATACGACTACGGAATTATGCTCACAGGCGGAAGCGCGCTCCTTCGCGGAATAGATAAGCTATTTACAGAGCGTACGGGATTAAAGGTAAAGGTGGCTCCCCGCCCGCTCGACAGCGTTTGCCTCGGAATTCTGAAGGTTATCGAGAGTGAGGGCAAAATGGGAAGCATTTTGCAATACAGGGGCAGATAAAAAATAAAGAAAGGAAGCTATACCCGCTATGAACGATACCGAAAGTAAAATAAACGGCGCAGATCAAGCCGAAGCGCAAGACGGTACGCCGCACGACACCGAGCAGGAATACCTTAAGGCGCTTTGCGAGCTGCGCAAGGGCTATATTTGGGCAATAGTTATTACGCTTGCAATAATGGCGGCGTCGATAGCGACCGCGCTCCTCTACAGAGCCTATCTGGGTCTGCTTATACTTGCTCTTGCGGTAATAGTCTACCTCGTAATAACTAAAAATCTTGCCTACTCAAAGCTCGGAATATCCTACCGAACGCTCCACGGCTGCCTGACGGTCACAGACCTTTACGGTAAGAACAGAGAAACCGTTTATATACCCGAAAAAATGATGATCTTTACCGTGACCGAGATCGGCACGAGAGCGTTTACGCACGAAAGCTCAAAAAGCATAAAAAGCATATACATTCCAAAAAGCATTCTCCGCATAGGCACGAGCGCGTTTGCAAGACTTCACTCGCTGACCGATATCTACTACGAGGGAAGCGAGGAGCAATGGAAAGAGATATCCCGCCTTGCTCCGCTTGAGGACGTAACCGTTCACTTCGAGTGTACTATGCCAAAACCCGAAAAAAAGAAAAAATCAAAAAGTCAAGATAGCAAAAAAGCTCCCGACACTCAAAGCGAGGCAGACGAAAAAGGAGCTTGACGGCTTATACTTATAAATTTAAACAGAGGTAAAAACGCGAAATGAAGCTTTTTAAATCAAAAGCGTTTATAATATGCCTTGCCGCAGCTATAATACTTACACTTGTCCCAACGCTCGTTGCGGCGTTCGGGGGAGTAGACCTTCTTCGCTCCTTTGCGGGAACGCTGGCAAAGCCCTTCAGCATGGCGGGAGCAAAAATAGCAGAGGCGGTAAACGGCTTTACTGCCGTCTTTTCCGACTACGACGAGCTAAAGGAAGAAAACGAGGCTCTCAAGGAGGAGCTTGAATACTACAAGGATAAGGAATACAACGAGCAGCTGCTCAAGGACCAGAATAACTGGCTTAAGGACTATATAAACTTTCATTCCTCAAATCCGTCCTTTAAGCTTACCGACGCAAGAGTGATCTCGCATGAGGCGGGTAACTACTCGGAGGTGCTGACGCTTAATAAGGGTACGGCGCACGGAATAAAGCCAAAAATGTCGGTGGTTACGGCAGACGGTCTGCTCGGCTACGTCAGTGAGGTAGCTATAGACTGGTGCAAGGTAACAACTATTACCGAGGCAAAAAACTCAATAGCGGTCTACACCGAGCGTCAGGGCGCGCAGGGTATCCTTACGGGCGACGTCGCGCTTCGCGAGCAGGGTCTTTGCAAAATGACCTTTCTTGAGGATTCCGAGGGCGTTCAGCTTGGTGACAGAGTCTACACCTCAAGCGGAGAGAAAAGCATCTATCACCCCGATATCTATATCGGAGAGATAACAGAGATAAAGATAGACGAGACCACGGGCGAGGTCATAGCGACGGTAACGCCGAGCGTCGATCTGAAGGAGAACTCGGATATTTCCTCGGTTATGATAGTCTGCGGATATTCCTCGGAGGTGAAATGATATGACCGAAAAAAATTCACGCGCAGGAATAAAAAGCCGCCTGCCCCGAGTTGATATGCGCATAGAAACTCTCAAAAGAATACTTATATTTTCAATTTCAACATTGCTTTTGGGAACAGCTCAATGCTCTTTTTTCTCGGTGCTCAACATCTGCCCCCGCACTCCAGACTTGATCCTCGGACTAATACTTGCGGTAACACTTTGCGACAGTGAGCGCTCGGCTATGGCGCTTGCCGTAGGCGCGGGCTTCTTTATAGACACCCTCGGCGGATCGGGGCTTTTCCTTTCCCCGATAATATATTTTGTTTACGCGCTTATAATCGGACGGCTCGCAAGAAAAATGCTTCCAAGCTTCCCCTCATTTTTGCTTCTGCTTCTGCCCTCGCTCCTCTACAGAGCGGCAGTAACGGTTGCTATGTCGCTTTTAACGAAAAGCGCGGCGCTCGGAGCATCTCTCTTTATAACGGTCTTGCTTGAAGCCCTGACAACCTTTGTCCTTTGCCTGCCTATCTACTTTTTGATGAAGCTCGCAACAAAAATATTAAGCTCGCATAAAAAATTCAGCTTTTAATTACCGAGGCGTTATAAATCTGCTATCGGAATAACGCTCAGCCCAAGCCTCCCTTGTGTAAAGGGAGGTGCCGAGCAAGTGCGAGGCGGAGGGATTGTAAAAAGGAAAAAATTCAAAAAATACAATCCCTCAGTCAGCTTCGCTGACAGCTCCCTTTGCACAAGGGAGCCTTTCGATAAACGGCATAAAGTTGACAAAGGACGAGCGCACTATTTTTGAAAAATAGCCCAAAATCTTTCCTGTTGGAAAGTTTTTGGCGCTACCTTTTTTCAAAAAGGTAGCAAAAAAACCTAAACACAAACTAACTTTCAAAAAGGAGAAATCATGAACCAATCAAGCGGATTCACTCTTGATTCAACGGGATATTTATCACAAGAGGACACGAAGCGATACTATTCGAGGATAGGCTTATTTTGCTTTATATTAGCGGCAGTATCATTTTTAATATCCTTTGCCGCGGTATTTTTAATAGGGGCGGCATTTCCGTCGCTTATCAACAGTGATCTCAAGAAATCGCTTATCAACCATATATTATCGTTTCTTTCGATATACTGCATAGCGGTACCGATGGCAATACTTGCGGTAAAGTCGCTGCCCACGGCAAAGCCTATCAAGGAAAAGCTATCCTTTGGCAAATTTTTAGGAGCGCTTTGCGTATGCTTTACCTTTTTACAGGTAGGAGCTTATATAAGCAATTTTTTAGTATCAATAATTCAGCGGCTGTCGGGAAAAGAGATAGTAAATCCGATTGCCGAGACCTTTTCTATAGGAAATTTAGCGTTAGACGCGATATTTATAGGAATTCTTTTCCCGATACTTGAGGAGCTTGTATTCAGAAAATTCCTCTGCCAAAAGCTTTTGCCTCTCGGCGAAAAAAAAGCAGTAATAATCTCAGCGGCGATATTCGGACTCGTTCACGGAAACCTCTATCAGTTCGCGTACGCGTTTTTGATAGGACTCGTTTTAGGCTACGTCTACGTAAAAACGGGACGGCTTATATATACGGTAATATTCCACTGCGCGATAAATCTCTATACGGGAGTTTTCTCGTCCTACGTCATATCCAAGGTAAGAATAGAGGAAATATACGAGATAATGATGGCGGAAAACGCTATGAACGACCCCGAGGCACTGCTCGGTCAGCTTGCGCCCTACGCGTCGGATCTGGCGATCTATCTTATATACACCTACGTGCTGCTGGGCCTTTCTGTAGCGGGATTTGTTATATTACTCATATCGACCTTCAAAAAGAAGATAACCTTTGAGCAAGGAATCCTTCCGACACCCAAAAAAGGCAGGATATCAAATTTCTTCTTAACGGGCGGAGTTGCGGCGGCAATAGGATTTCTGGCATTTCAGTTTATTTTTTCGATATTCATATAAAAGCTTGACCGAAAGGAGCGCACATTGAAAAGAAGACACGAGCGGGCAAGAGCCTACCCGCAAAATCAAAAGGCAATGAGCCATAAGGGCAGATATCTTGCGCTTGGAATAGTCTTTTTGATAATTTGCATCGCGTTTCTTATCTATCTGGCAATAACGCAGATAAAGGGCGAAAAATATTTCTTTCCCAGAAGCGACGATATAATCAAGACCGAAACGGTCTACGGTGAACGCGGCAGGATCTACGACCGAAACGGAAAGCTCCTCGTTGGCAACACAACACACCGAAATCTGATATTTGAGTACGGCTCGATGTCGGATAAGAGGATCGAGGTAAATCACGCTCTGCTTGATTGCCTTGAGGCGCTTGAGCTTACGCAAAGCTCGCAAAAGCGCGCCGAGGATTACTTCCCCTTCTTCGGAAAATACCCCGATATGAAGCTGAATAACGAGGCAAAAAATACAACCTCAAGCGTAAACCGATACTACAAAAAATTTCTTGAGAAGCACGAATTTGACGAGAACGCCTCGGTAGAAAAGATATGCTCCTACTTTGTAAACAAATACAAGCTCTGGAGCGAAAGCTACTCAAACGAGGAAATAAGCGAGCTTATACGCCTTTATTACGATATGGAGCGCGTGGACTTCGGCTACTACCAACACTACACGATAGCCGAAAGCATAGATCCCGCGTCGGAGAGCGGCAGTGCGCTTATCGCGCTTATCGAGGAGCAGGCTATAGAGGGCGCGAGCTTTATAAAACGCACCGAGCGAGTTTACCCCTACGACACCTACGCCTCACACATTCTCGGCAGAATAGGTAAAATAAGCGCAGAAAACGTCAGTCAGTACGAGGATTATCCGCTTGACGCGTTAGTCGGAACCTCGGGCTGCGAGGCGGCTTTTGAAAATTATCTGCGCGGAACCGACGGCAAGCGGATCTCGGTCTACAACAAGCAAGGCGAGCTTGTAGAAGAATACTACGATCCCGCGCCCGTTGTCGGCAAGGACGTTTATCTCACGATAGACATAGACCTGCAGATAGCGGCAGAGGACGCGCTCAAGCGCGAGATCGAAGCTCTTGAGGACAGCGAGGCGGGAGCCGCGACGTTTATTGACCCGAATAACGGCGAGATTCTCGTTTCGGCATCATATCCGACCTACAGCCAAAGCCTCTTTTCAAGCGCAGACTACTACGCTTCTCTGACCGAGGATAAAAACCTTCCCCTTCTCAACAGAGCGATTCAGGGTACCTACGCGCCAGGTTCTGTATACAAGGTCGGAGCGGCGCTCGCCGCGCTTGAAAACCGCGATATAACGGCATCGACCTGCTACGAATGTAACAAGGTCTACCCGCATTTCGAGCCTAACAACCCTACGTGTCTGGGCAACCACGGCGAGACCGACGTAACCGAGGCGATAGAGGTCTCCTGTAATATATTCTTCTACTATGTGG
>JAFQPL010000041.1 GCA_017411785.1 Clostridia bacterium | reverse complement strand
GGTCGGCAGTGCCGACAGCCAAACTCGATGTTTGTGATATTAAATTTCAAGCCGCAAACCCCGATAGCATAATTTAACAAAAAAAACGCTCGACGATTGACAACAACCGTCGAGCGTACTATTTTTGAAAACTCCCAAAAACCTTTCTGCAAGAAAGTTTTTTGCGGAGCTTTTTTTCAAAAAAGGTCGGCAGTGCCGACAGCCAAACTCGATGTTTGTGATATTAAATTTCAAGCCGCAAACCCCGATAGCATAATTTAACAAAAAAAACGCCCGACGATTGACAACAACCGTCGAGCGTACTTTTTTTGAAAAATAGCCCAAAATCTTTCCTGTTGGAAAGTTTTTGGCGCTACCTTTTTTCAAAAAGATAGCAAAATACCTAAACACAAACTATCTTCTAACTACAATCAATCCTCGTAATTAGCAACCCAGTCGGTAAAGCCGTTATCGCCGCAACCGAGCCAAGCAACGACTCTGTTTTTAGAGGGAACGACCATCATTTTCTGACCGCGCATACCGCCTTTACCGTAAGCCTTACCCTCGCTGCTGGGCTTAAGCTCGTATCCGTTCTCGATAACGGTCTTGACCCACTCCTCAGAGAGAATACGCTTACCCTCATACATACCGCCGTTAAGGTAGATCATACCGTGCTTAACCATATCCTCAACGCGAATGTAAAGACCTGTCGCGCCCATTACGTGACCCTTGGGACAATGAGCCCAAGCTGCCTCGCGGCAACCCGTGGGGTAGAAAAGGTGCTGCCAAAGGAAATTATCGGTTCCCATGCCCGCGCGCTTTTCAACTATTCTCGAAAGAAGATAAAAAGCAGCGTCGGTGTAGGTAGACTTTTCAAGATCAAAATCCTCCGCGATAGGAGCGTTAAGAACGTCGGCAAGATAATCGTCGCCAAACTGATTAGCGTCAAAGCAGTCGATATCAAGATAACCGCCCTTGAGTCCTACCTTGTGAAGAAGAAGCATATGAACGGTAGTCTTGGTCCAGACCTCATTATAGGTAGCGGGAAGCTCATCAGCAAGGATATCTGTGAGGATCTCATCAGTGCGAAGAAGACCGCGGTCAACCAAAAGTCCGATAGCGGTAACGACGTAGGACTTTGACACGCTGTAGGTATCCTGACAGGGATTAGTTCTCTGAAGCTGTCTTGTTTCGATAACACCGTCCTTGTACTCGCCGATAAAGAAAACGTTAGCCTTCTCGCGAGTAGCTATTTCAGCTATAAAATCATCTAAAAATTTGCTCATTTTAAATAAATCTCCTTTGCGATTTTTGATATTTGCTCTGCCTCCTCTTTCGAGCAGGTCTTTAATTTTTTCTTTTTCGGAAGCCCCCAAACGTCAAAGACGCGAGGGCCTATCCATTCATTTTGCTCGGTATCCTCAAAGAGAGAGAGCAAAATGGAAAGACAAGCCTTGCGAGGCTTCATGAATATCAGCTTCATAGGGTATTTCATAAGCGCGTAAAGCGGCTTTGGAAAATGCGCCGTTATATTCGTCACGGCAATTCCTGGGTGCGCTATAGCTACGCTCGAGGAATATTCCTCAAGTCCCCAAAGGGAATACATAAGATAACGCTTTGCGTTACCGTAAGCCTTGCTTGACGCTCTGCGAGTTGAAAAATCAACGTCCGCAACGTCTATACGCGAATAGTTGTGCGCTATAGAGCCGACCGCAACAACACGGCCGCCTCTCTCGCTGATCTTGGGCAAGAGCGCCCTTGCGAGAATATAAGGAGAAACGAAATTTATATTAAATACGTTATCAAAGCCATTCTCGCATTTATGACGCGGGATCTTATACGCACCCGCGTTAAGCACAAGATAATCTATATCCTCGCAAAGAAGCGCCGCCGCCGTTTTGCGCGCGGCAGAAGCGTCCTCCAAATCAAGAATATAGCTTTTTATCTGCGCGTCGGGCTTTTCAGCGAGCAATTGCTCTCTGAGCGACGCCGAACGCTTCGCGTTACGGTCTATAAGTATAAGCGACGCGGAAAGCTGACAAAAATAGCGGCAAAGCTCGCGCCCAAGCCCACCCGTAGCACCGCTTATCGCAACAGTTTTTCCCTCAAGCGAGGCGGTATTTTTTAACAACCATTTCTTATAATTCATATCCTAAAACAAGGGTTGCCGTCGCTCGCACTCTCTTTGAGCGAATGGGCAACCCTCTTTTCTTTTATTTTTTACGCCGAGACCTTACGGTCGGGCACGTCAGATGCTAATCTTAGCGTAGCTTTCGTCAACATCCTTCTTGGACCAACCAAGACCGAGATAGTCGGTATCCTCCCATACCTTCTTTGCCTTCTCAAGCGCGCCCTCGGGAGGACACCAGGGAGAAAGCGTACGAGGAGGCATACCTGTATCGTCCTGACCCTCAACTCTGAAGGGAGTCCAGAAGTCATTCTCGTATCTCTTACGGTCTTCCTCATCGTCGAATTTAGGAACGTCAAAGCAGATTCCGCCGTTGCAAGCCGACTTCCAAGCAAGAATACCGATTGCCGACATAGCGCAAGCGCGATATACGTTGAGGTAGGGCTGCTCGCCCTTTCTTACAGCCTCAGCAAAGTAGTACTGTACGAAGTAATCTCCGCCGCCGTGTCCCGCGTTTGCCGCCTGAGCCGCGAACTCGTCGGGCCATTCGGGAAGATACTGCCTGAACTTAGGCTGATCGCCCTTGTCGCGAGACTGATGCCAAACGGTAATTCTGTCATCGCCTCTATCCTGCTCTACCGCGCCCTTCGTGCAGTGGAGACTTGTGATCATAGACTGTGTACGGAAAGCGCCCTGAAGCGTTCTTACAACCGCGCCGTTATCCATCTGACATACTATAATTCCGCCCGGATCCTGAAGTCTTACTTCATTTCCGCGGTAAGACTGATCGGCAATCTTAGGTACAAATCCATTTACCTTGGTAGGCATAGTGTCGGTTATCATCATAATAGGCGCTATTGCGTGCGTGCAATAGTAGGTAGAGGGGATCTGGTTTCTCCAGTGATACTCACCTGGAGCTATATCAAAGGGCTCGTGCATAGGATGGCAGTATTCGCCCTCGCCGTAAAGCATCTCGCCAAGCTCACCCGTCTGATAAAGGCGGCGCATCTCCATACGAGCCTTTGTAAAGGGATAGTTCTCTGCTATCATATATATTTTGCCCGATTCCTCAACGGCACGGCAAAGCTCAACGCCCTCGCCGATAGTTCCCATAGCAACGCACTCTGAAAGAACGTGCTTGCCCGCTCTCAATGCCTTAATGGCAAACTCAGCGTGCTCGTGGAAATAGTTAGCAAGAATGACCGCGTCAATATCTGCCTTTGCGAGCATTTCATCATAGTCGGTATAAAGCTCTAACGACTTATCCTCGTTATCGTATCTGCTCTTACAGATGGCAAGCTTTTTCTCGTTTCTATCGCATATAGCCATAAGCTTCATACCAAGCTCAGGGTTTGGATGCATAAAAACCTTACCTCTGCCCGTACCAACTACGGCGTACTTAATAGGTTCCATAGTTAAACTCTCCTTAAATTTTATTAATATTTAATATAAATATTTAAATACTATAAGTTTATTTTACTCCCCTTTTCTCTCTTTGTCAAGTAAAAAGAAAATTTTTGGGAAATTATTTTTGCTCGTAAAAGAGAACTCCAAGGGTGTTAGGTCCGCAGTGACTTGAAATCACTCCGCCCGCCCGTGTTATGAGGATCTCCTCAAAGCGACCAAGCTCTATGAGCTTTTGACGAACCGACTCAACTATCTCATCATCGCATCCCGAATGAGTAATAAACACACGGCGAGTGTCAGCCCTCTCAAGCGCGGGCATAAGTCCGTCAACGTATGCCGAAACGGCAACCGAGGTCTTGCCTCGATACTTTCTGCCAACGCCCATTTTTCCGTCTCTTACAACTATCTCGGGGTGAAGCTTAAGCGCGTTTGCCATAAGAGCGGTAACAGCGGTGCATCTGCCTCCGCGCGCAAGATAGGTAAGCTTATCGGCTACAACGAAGGACGCTCTTACAAGATCTCTTGCGCCCTCGATCTCGGAAACTATCTCCTCGGCACTCTTGCCCGCGTCGCGAAGCTCACAGGCGCGAAGGACCTGAAGTCCGATTCCCGTTGAGAGATTTTTTGAATTTATAACAAAAAATCTGTTATATTCCGCATCCTCGCCGTAAATTCTGGCGGTATTGCAGGTCGAGCTCATATCCTCGGATATACCGATATAAATAATATCGTCGCCGCTCTCAAAAAGGGGCTTTATAAACTCATCAAGCTTATCAAAGGTAATTCCCGCAGTCTTGGGTGTAGTCTTATTTTCATCCGACCACTCATATATCTGCGCGGGGCTTATATCCACTCCGTCAAAATAACTCTTTTCGCCGAGAATTATACATAACGGAATTACGGTAATGCCGTATTTTTCAATAAGCTCAGCGGAAAGGTCGCAGGTACTGTCTGAAACTATCCTGATCTTTTTCATATTTCAAAATCCTTTGCTTTTTAATTATAAACATAGGGCTGTCCGAATCCAAAAGAGCCGAACAGTCCTATAGAATTACACAAAACGCAACGGTTACTCCGTGGTGTAATTATCAAAATATCCTTGGATATATACAATAGGAGTTCCCTTGTCTCCGCTTCCCGATGTAAGATCGCAAAGCGAGCCTATAAGGTCGGTAAGACGGCGGGGAGTAGTTCCCTCGGATGCCATATTACCAACAAGGTTGTTATCCTTAGTCTGTATCTTCTCCTTAATAGCTGCCTTAAGCTCCTCTCCCGAAAGAGCCGCAAAATCATTGTCGGCAAGGTACTTGAGCTTAAGCTCATTAGGCGTTCCCTCAAGCCCCGCGGTATAAGCGGGCGAAACAACGGGATCTGCAAGCTCCCATATCTTTCCTATGGGGTCCTTGAAAGCTCCGTCTCCGTAGACCATTACCTCAACAAGCTTACCCGTAGCCTTAAAGATCCTGTCCTGAATATCCTCAACAAGACCCTGACAGTCACGCGGGAAAAGCTTTACCTGATCCTCGGTTGCCTTGTTTGAACCGAGCAAGCCGTATTTTTCGTTGTATCCGCTTCCGTTTACAGAGCCGTCAAGTATCTCGTCAAGTCCGAAAACCTTCTCCGCTCCCGCGGCAAAAAGCAAACGCTTTGTGCGCGCTCTTGTATGGATATCACAATTTATAACATTTTTCGTATAGTTAAGAACGGTTCTCGGATCGTTGGCAAAAACTATCTCAACCTCCGCGCCGCACTCCTTGATAAGCGATTCGTAATACTCAACGTAATCAACGCCTGTAAAAGGATGCTTCTCATATCCGAAAAGCTCACGGTATCTCTTGAGGTCAAGAACATCGCTGTAGGGGTTTATTCCCTTCTCATCAAGCGCGTCAAGACTCAGCAAATGATTTCCGACCTCGTCGGAAGGATAGGAAAGCATAAGAACTATCTTCTTTGCTCCCTTTGCTATACCGCGAAGACATATCGCGAAGCGGTTTCTCGAAAGTATCGGGAATATAACTCCGACCGTCTCTCCGCCAAGCTTTGCCTTAACGTCCGCGGCAATATCGTCAACGCTTGCGTAGTTGCCCTGCGCTCTCGCAACGATAGCCTCGGTCATAGCAACGATATCGCGGTTGCGTATCTCGTAGCCCTCCTCGCGGGCTGCCGAAAGCACCGACTCGGTTACTATGCTTGCGAGATCATCTCCGCTTCTGATTATAGGCGCACGTACTCCTCTTGAAACTGTACCGACCATACGACTCATAAAAAACACTCCTCCTCTACGCCTCAAAGGGCGATAGAAAAAATTAAAAACTTACTTTAGTATTATAGCACAAAACACTATACTTGTAAATAAAATTTGCCAAATTTTTTCCTTCAAACCGCAATTTTTTTACATTTTTTGAGCATTTAAATATCACTCCGCTCCACAGCGCTTCGGATATCCCATCCGCTCGCCTCAAGAAGCTCTGCAGCTCTCTCTCGGTCGACACCCTTTATCTCACAAACTATAGAAATCACCCTTGCGCGAAGCTTTTCGTTGGTAGGCTTCAGATTTATCATAAGATTTTCGTAGACCTTGCCCGTCTTTACCATAGCCGCGGTCGAAAGTATATTAAGCACGAGCTTTTGAGCGGTACCCGCCTTTAGCCTTGTTGAGCCCGTTATTATCTCCGCTCCCGTATCGGTAAATATCGTAATATCGGCGCTTTTTGCCAAGGGACTGTCATTGTTTGAGGTAACTCCAACCGTCACACAGCCCATCTCCTTTGCCGTATCAAGAGCGCCAAGCACGTATTTTGCTCCGCCCGCGGCGGAAATTCCAACTACAACGTCCCCCGCGCGAAGCCTGTCCTTAATATCGAGAACCCCGTTCTCATAGCTATCCTCTCCGCCCTCCGACGCCTTGACCAGACAATCATAGCCGCCCGCTATTATTCCGTTCACGAGATCGTACGGAACGCCGAAGGTGGGCGGACACTCCGACGCGTCAAGCACGCCCAAGCGTCCCGATGTCCCCGCTCCCACATAAAAGAGCCTGCCTCGGTTTTTCATCGACTCGGCAATAGCGTCGACCGCAAGAGCGATGCTCTCGCTTGCGTCCTCGACCGCCTTAACGGCAACGTAATTTTCCTTTGCCATAAGCTCTACCATCTCGGCAGTCGACATCTTATCTATATGCGTGCTTTTGGGGTTTCTCTGCTCTGTTTTCAGCATCGCTTAATCTTCTCTCTTTTTCTTAAGCACCAACGCCGCGCCGCCAACTCCGCAAATAGCCGTAAGAACTATAGCTCCGCCGATGCTTGCTCCGCAGCCGAGATTATTCTCCGCGTATCCGCTATAGCTCTCGCTTGCGCTTTGAGAAGCATAAGAGGTAGAGAGCGTTGCCGCCTCGGTAAGCTTTTGAGTTTGATTTTGCGTAGCTTTCTCGGTCTGCTTCTGAGTCTGCTTCTGAGTCTGCTTCTCGGTCTGCTTCTGAGTCTGCTTCTCGGTCTCGGCAGAGTCTGAAGCGCCGTATCCGTTAAAGCCGTACTGCTTTACTATCGCGGGATAATCCTTATAGCAGACGTTGTGGTCGAGGTCCTTGCCCCATGCGGATATCGTTTTTGACGAGGTATACTGATACATACCGTACTTGTTTTTATAGTTTGCCGTTTTCGTGTTCTCGGGCAGCATATTGTTAAAATAATTCGCCATCCAGAACTCATATTTCTTTCCTATGTCGTTATCAAGCTTTGACGCCATCCAGCCGCTGTATCCCGGGTCAAACCAGGAAGCATAGCCGTAAAGTCCAACGAGATAGCCCGCGTCACGCATAGTATCCATAAAGGCGTAGCAGATCTCGGTTGCTTTGCTTGCGCTTGAACCGAGAGCGTCCTTTACAGCGGAGCTCTCAAAGTCAAGATAAAGAGGATACTCAAACTTCTTACCCTTTATGTATTCAAGAAAGCAATTAGCCTCCGCCTTTGCCTCGGCAACGCTCTTTGCCTGAGAATAGTAATAAGCGCCAATATCAAGTCCTGCGGCGCGAGCCTGAGAGTAAAAGGTTTCAAACTGATAGTCCTTGCGGTTAGAGCCCGCGTTGAGCTTAACTCCCGCGCGGAGAATAACGTAATCAAAGCCCGCGTTCTTTATATCCTGAAGCTTGATACCCGCCTGATGCTCGGAGATATCAAGTCCCTCGGCAACGACCTTACCCGTTCCCGCCATGGTCTGATTATAACCTCTGTCATAACCCGTCTCGGCAGAAACGGCAATGCTTCCTGCCGTTAAGCAACAGGTTATCACAAATACAAGTGATAAAATCAAGGAAATTGTTTTCTTCATAAAAGCCTCCATCCTTCGTAGCGCTCTCACGCCTTTTTAGTGTCTTTTTTTCTTTTCGGTAAACATCAAAGCTCCGCCCGCGCAAGCCGTAGCCAAAAGCACAGCGACGGTGCCAACACTCGCTCCGCAGCCGTTATCGCTCTGCGCCGCGCCGCCAAGACTCTCGCTCGAGCCCTCTGAACAAGTACCCGATTCGGTCGCCGCCTCTGTCACACTCTCTGTTTTTGCCTCGGTCGGCTTTTCAGTCGGCTTTTCGGTCGGCTTTTCGGTCGCCGCCTCTGTTTCAACTATAGGGTCGGGAGTATTCGGGGCATAGCCGTTAAATCCGTACTTCCTTACTATCGAGGGATAATCCTTATAGGAAACGTTTGCGTCAAGATTTGCGCCAAAGCCCGATATTCTGCAGCTCGAGGTGTACTGATACATTCCGTACTTAGTAGGAAAATCCTTGGATTTCTCGTTTTCGGGAGTTCCGCTGTAATAGTTTGCCATCCAGAACTCGTATTTTTTGCCGATATCATTATTAAGCACGTCTGCCATCCATCCGTCATACTGATCGTCAAACCACGCTCCGTAGCCGTAAAGTCCAACGAGATAGCCCGCATCGGCAAGAGTATCCATAAAGGCGTAGCAGATAGTCTTTGCGGTCTGCGCATTGCTTCCGATAGCTTCCTTTGCCGCCTTGTTCTCGTAATCCATATAAAGCGGATACTCAAACTTCTTACCCTTTACGTACTCAAGAAAGCAATCAGCCTCCTCCTTTGCCTCGGCAACACTCTTTGCCTGAGAATAATAATAAGCTCCTACGTCAAGCCCCGCCTTTTTCGCGGCGGTGTAAAATTCCTCAAAATTTTCATCTATTCTGTTGCTTCCCGCGTTAAGCTTAACGCCCGCGCGAAGAATAACGTAGGAATAGCCCGCCTTCTTTACGTCGGCAAAATCTATAGTTCCTACCTCACTGAGCGCTCCCTGCCACTCCGAAACGTCAAGTCCCTTGGTAACAACCTTTCCCGAGCCGCCCATCGTCCTTACGTAGCCTCTGTCATAGCCTGTCTCGGCGGCAAAGGCACTGACGCTTCCGAGCGTCAGCATACAGGTAATAAGAATACCTGCCGTCAGGATAAGTGAAATCACTCTTTTCATAGTTATTCATTCTCCTTTTTTTCTTCGTTAGCCTCGGCAGAGTCCTTGCTTACAGCCTCGTGAACGAGTCCGTATTTTGTAAGAAGCGCGGAGCCGATAAGTCCCGCCGCGAGAAGAAGGATCCCCACGGCAAGCTCTATTGCCGAAAATTTTCCGTGTCCCCAGTTAAAATAGATCTGAACTATATCGGGGTTTAAGAACATTGAGGCAATAGACCCAAAGGAAAGACCTACCACAAAGAAGAAGGTCGAGCCCTTGTGCTTGGCTATAAGTCTTGAGAAAAGCTTTGAAATAACAACAAGTCCTATCACCAAGCCCGCGCCAAGACAAAGCATAAGTCCTAAAAACGGTATTATAAAATGAGGATTTTTACCCCAATATGAAAAGCTTACGCTGTCCATTATAGGCTTAAACTGACCGAGCGCCATCGTTATAGCCGTTGCCGAAAGTCCGGGAATAAGCTGGGTTGCCGCTATTACAAAGCCAAGCGGCAGATAAAGCACAAATCTGTACCACGGATACGAGGTGAACGCCTGCGACGCCCCCTCGATCTCGGTAAGCGCGGGCGGATCAAGATAAACCGATATCGCCCCGACCGCAAGAGGAATTGCAACACCCGCTATCATAAGAATAACGCGCTTTGCGCTTACCCTCTCGCCCTTTATCTCATTAAGAAGCGCGGGAGACGCGCCTATCATAAGTCCCACGAAAAGACAAATTACCACGAATATATATTTTGCAAGCAGGATCTTGACAAGCAAAAATCCGCCGATAAAGCCTACTGCCAAGCCGACGCCTATCGGAATAAGGAATTTAACGCAACGCTTGAAATCCTTGGTTATATTTCCTATCGCGTAGAGCATTGCGGCGTAAAGTCCGAACATAATGGCGACCGTTGAGCCGCTGACTCCGGGTACTATTACCGCAAGTCCGATAAAGATGCCAAGAATAAAAGCCTTTATCCACCCCTTAAGGTCGTATTTTGGAAGTATCGTACCGCTATCTTGATTTTTTTCCATTTTTACCGTCTCCGATATATTTCTTTTCTTTCTTTTTTTCCTGATTTTTTCTTACTATCAAAATTCCCGCTATCCGTCTGAACTGCGCCTTTGAAACCTCGTCAAGCGCGTTCCATACCTTAAATAGCTTCATTTTTTCCGAGTTAAGCTCGGTGAGGGTCTTTGCTCCCGTCTTTTCGCTCACCGACTCAAAGAGCGTGTCAACAAACCTTTCACGCTCCTCCTTGGATAACTCCGAGAGGACCTTCTTCATCCCCTTGTCAATTATTCTGCTTCCCTCGCTTATCGAATCAAGATAAATAAAGTGCGAGCCAAGCACCTCCCAGGAAAAGCCGTTGTGCTGAAGAAGCCCCGAGCTTCTGCTCTTTATAACGGTATAGCTCTCCTCATGCTCAAGAAGCATTCCAACAACCGAGGACTGAGGCAAAAAGGTCTTTATCCTTTCCTGCATATCCCGATAATCAGAGCCGCATATAAATTCGGCGTCAAAGCCGGGCGCGTCGTTACTGTATATCCGCTCTATTCTCGCCTTGACCGCAGGGCTTGCCTTTACTCCTGCGTATACCGCAAGATTTCCGCCCTTGCTGTGTCCCCCAAGATAGATCCTGCCGCTTGTTTTGGAAGCAACGTACTCAAGAAAGCGTACCGCCTCCTTCTGCGCGGGAACAGGATAAATAAAGCTCATATTAAAGTTTTCCTTCCAACCGACCAGGGTATCGTCAGTACCCCGATAGGCAATAAAGGTATCTCCGTTCTCAAAGGAAAAGGCTATCGCCGAAAACTGCTTTTCCTCCTCGTCGCATACTTTGTTTACATAACAGATCGGTGAAATAAGTCCGAATCTCTTTGTCTTTGACGCCTTGGCAAGAAGCTTTACTATCTCCTTTGAAAGTATCAGCCCCATAGCGGGAACGTCACCTCCGCTATGCGATTTGAGAAATCGCTTGGTAACGGTAAGAAGCGCAAGAGGCTTGCGCACTCCGTGTATCTCCGAGGGGACAAAGCCCCCATAGTCAACGTAGCTGAGTATCGAAAAAATAAGCCCGTCGACCTCGCAAACAGGCGCGCTCTCAAAGCTCAGATCTCCGCGCCAATCTATATAATCAAATACGTTAGTGAATTTTCTGCTCTGCTTTTGCTTTTCGGGCATAATGACCTCCGCCTAAAATTAAAAACCCGCTATATCTGCTTATGCACGCTCTTATATTCGTCGTAATATCTGTAATAGGGACAAGAGCTTGTATTTTTACCCAGAAAATTTATCATCTCATCCTCATCAAGAGAAATACTGCAGGTATACGAGTCAAGATATTCGTCATAATCATAAAATTCACAGCTCTCACAATTAGTTACAGTGTTTTTTGCCATGTCGCAGCTCCGTTAATTTTTCAGTCTGTCAAGACAGTTCTGTAATATTATCTGCGCCGAAAGCGTATCTATAACTCCCTTGCGCTTTTTTCCTCTGGTATTAGTCTCATTAAGATATCTCGATGCCGTCATAGTAGTCATTCGCTCGTCAAAGGTCGTAACCACAAGCCCCGTCTCCTCCTTGATGAGCCTCGCAAGCTTCTTGCAGCGCTCTGCGCGAAAGCCCTCCGAGCCGTCCATGTTTATAGGAAGCCCGACTATTACGCCGATAGCGCGCGTCTCTCTCGCCGACTCGGCAATGGCTTGAGCTGTCTTTTCTATTCCGCCGACGCTTATATAACCTATTCCCGAAGCCAAAAGCCTCGATGCGTCACTTACCGCAAGCCCCGTCCTTACGTCGCCAAAATCGACCGCAAGCAGCTTGCCTGCCGTTGCCTTTATATCCTCCAAGCTATTAAGCTCGGTATGCGATTTTTCGTTTTCAAGCATAATAGCTCCTTTTTAGTTTAAGTTAAATCCTTCCAAATATCCTCACGCGTCCGCAGCAAGCTCAAAAGCCTTTCCCGAGTGTTCAGGCTCGGGTCCCTTATAACCGCGTCAAGCAAAAACGCAAGAGCCGCTCCTATAGCCCGACCGCCATAGCCGAGCGCTATAATATCCTCGCCGCCTATCGCAAGCTCCTTGATGCTGCACGGAGTGTTGTCATCGGCAAAGGCTAAAATGCTCTCCTCAGACCTTCCAAGCAAAACCGAAAGCCGAAGCGCGATTTTTGCGTCAGCTCCCAAGCTTCCCCTCAAACGAGCAACGTCCTCTCTGCCAAGATAACTTCTTTTAGAAGCGTCTATAACCGCACAAACAACAGCTCGTTGACGTCCCGACGCCTTAAGAGAGGTCAGTATATCCCTCGCTCTTTCACCGTCAAAGGAACAAAGCAACGCGGAAAGGCGGGAAATATCGTCGGACTCAACCAAGGGAACAAGAGCTATCGCGAAATCCTCAACTCGGCAGGAAAGCACTCTCTCGGCAACTCCGCTCTCGTTGAAAAGCTCTAAGGCTCTCACGGGAGACGGCGAGCAGATAAGCCGCAAAAGCTCGGAAAAGATACGCTCACGCGCTATCCTGTCGAGACTCTCGCTAAGCAAGGATATAGCCTCAAAAGTCCCTCTCTCGATCTCAAAGCCAAGCTGAGCCGAAAAGCGAAGCGCGCGCATCATACGTAAAGCATCCTCGCTAAAGCGCTCACGCGGATCGCCAACAGTTCTTATTATTCCCGAATTCAAGTCGGAAAGACCCGAAAAAAGATCGATAAGCCCGTCGCGCCCGTTGTACGCCATAGCGTTCACGGTAAAATCCCTGCGAGCGAGATCGTCCTCGATACGGCGCGTAAAGCTCACACTCTCGGGACGGCGCATGTCAAGATAATCGCCGTCAACGCGAAAGGTCGTTATCTCTACGGGATGCCCCTCGGAAATAACGGTAACCGTTCCGTGAGCAATACCTGTCTTTATTACGCGCATATCGGAAAATATCTCGCAAACACGCGCAGGCTCTGCCGAGACGGCAAGATCAAAATCATGCGGCTCACGACCCATAAGCATATCACGAAGCGAGCCTCCGACGATATACGCGCTCTCTCCGCAAGAATCAAGCCTCGACATGATCAGATCAACGTAGCTCGGAATATTAAATTTGTAGCCGTTATTTTCTCGCATAAGCTCTTTCCTTTACGCAAAACAAACACTTTCGCATAATATCTCATTCTACTTTATTATATTATTTTTTCACCAAAATGTCAACATTCTGAAAAAACCTTGTATATCTGCCCAAAAAAGCAACGCTTCTTTTGTTTAAAATAGAAGTTAGTTTGTGTTAAAGATTTAGGTCACTTTTTTGAAAAAAAGGTCGGCAGTGCCGACAGCCAAACTCGGTCGGTATGCACCGACAGGCAAACTCGGGCATAGTGGTATTAAATTTGTTACCGCATACCCCGATAGCATAATATAATTTTGTGCGAAATATTACTACTCATCCACCGCTGACGCGGTCCCCCTTCTCTCGCAAGAGAAGGCTGATTTAACCCATTCTTCCGTCAATAGTTTCATAAAAATATTGTCGGCGTAAAGTCACCCAAGCCTCCCTTGTGTAAAGGGAGGTGCCGAGCAAGTGCGAGGCGGAGGGATTGTAAAAAGGAAAAAATTCAAAAAAATACAATCCCTCAGTCAGCTTCGCTGACAGCTCCCT
>JAFQPL010000040.1 GCA_017411785.1 Clostridia bacterium | reverse complement strand
TGCCCACTTTGCCGAAGGCAAAACTTCACTATCCGCAGGATAACTTCACTTACGAAGTAAACTTCACTTGCCCCCATGGCAAACTTAGTTGCGTAGTGTCCTTAAGGGCACTACGCTAAAGCGACGGTTATTTTCCCGCCGCTTATTGTATAAATTCAGAAATCATGTTATAATTACAGTGTTAAAGTAACAGCCGACTCAAAATACGGAGGTATTGACTTGTACTCAAGAGCCTATATAGAAATAACGAACACCTGCAATCTCAACTGCTCATTCTGCCACGGCACTGCGCGCAAGCCAAGACAAATGACGCTCGGCGAGTTTGCGAGAATTGTCGGAAGCCTGAAGGGCGTTACCGAATATCTTTATCTCCACGTGCTTGGAGAGCCTCTTACTCACCCTCTTTTACCAACCTTTATAGAATACGCAAGCAAAAACGGCTTTAAGGTTGCCATAACAACAAACGGAACTCTCCTCGACAGGCTCGGTGACAGCCTTATTCTCGCGGGAGCATACAAGGTAAGCGTATCTCTGCATAGCTTTGAGGGAGAGGACGCAAGCCTTCGGGAAGAATATCTTAAGGAATGTATAGATTTCGCAAACCGAGCCTCGGACGCGGGCGTGCTTTGCGTTCTCCGCCTTTGGAACAGGACCGACGGTCAGGACCGAGAGTGCAAAGAGCTTAACGACAGTGTACTTGATATGCTTCACAAACGTTTTGGCAAGGATTGGAGCTTCAGCGCAAGAGGCGCGCGGATAAAGGATAAGCTTCACCTCGAATACGGAGAACGCTTTGAATGGCCCGACGCAAACGCAAAAAATTTTGGAGAGCGCGTCTTCTGCCACGGTCTTGACGACCATTTTGCCATACTTTGCGACGGCACCGTCGTTCCCTGCTGTCTTGACGCCGAGGGAGATATACCGCTCGGAAACATATTTGAAAGCGATATACGCTCTATCCTCTCGTCTTGGCGCGCTCTTACCATAAAAGAAGGCTTTTCAAAAAAGCTTGCGGTCGAGCCACTCTGTCAAAGATGCAAATACGCGCGCCGCTTTAAGCTTTAATCATTTGATTTTGCCCTCATAAAATTCCAAAGTATTTCAGCTCCGTCTCCTCTCGTCACGCAGGCGAGGGGAGATATTTTATTTTCACTGCCCCCCATAACGCCCATAGCGCTCACCGCGTAAACAGAGCTTTGCGCCCACGCGGGAATCTCAGAGCCGTCGCTGAAGCTCGGAGTAACCGTTGGCGTAGCGGCGTCAAGCATATTCGCGAGCAAGCAAGCCGCCTCGGCTCTCTTCATTGCTCTGTCGGGCTCAAAGTAGAGCTTGCCGCCAACCTCAATACCCTTTATGTATCCAAGCTCATACGCGGCGGCAACGTAAGGCTTGAAGCTTGCGTCTATCTCAGCGTCATCGGCAAAAACGGTTTTTGCGCCGCTATCTGTAAGATCATTTATTCCCGCCGCGTTCATCGCCATAGCGGTAAACTCGGCTCTGCTGAGCTCACGATCGGGGTAGAAATAGCTTGCGCTTCCTATCTTCGTTCCGCTCATTATTCCCTGCTCGGTCATCGCTATAGCTGCATTATGGTAACGGCTGTCAACCAGATCAACGTAAACTGTTGAAAGCGAGCTCTCCTTGACCGAAAGAGAAACACTTGCCGAGGGACTGTAATTTCCGTATATATCACGCGCAACGTAAACGAAGCTATCCTTTCCCTTAAAATCCTCGTCGGGAATAAAGTGATATGCTCCGGTCCGCGCGTCATCAAGCACTACCAAGCCGTTCTTCGGCTGAGAAACGACCTCTACATAGGTAATGTCACCGTCGGGATCGTAGCACGGAAGCGTTCCGAAAAGCGAAATATTCTCAAAGGTCATCACCTCAAGAGCGTTAGAGGACGCATTTGAAAGTGTGGGGGCGTAATTCTTCTCGTCGAGCGAATAAAGCTTACAGCAAAGCTCGCTGGGACTGTCATTTACGGTAAAATAGAACTCGGAGACCGCTACACTGCTCTTTGGAGAATAGCTGAGAAGTCTCACGCTTGACGCGCTGAGAGTCTGCGGCGAGGTAAGAACGCTTGAGCCGACGCGCAGCTCGCCGTCGCTCACGGGCGGAAGCTTGGTAATGGTTATGGAATCAATGCTCGAAAGATTAGTCGCCCTTGCAAAATCACTCGCCTCGAAGGATATGCTCTGCCCCTTAAGAGCAGACTTTGCCATAAAGCTTTCCTTTGCTATTGTGTTGAGCGCAGGCGAAAGCTCACCTGAATTTTTTTCAGAGCTTTCACATGATGAAAAAATCGGAGCCGCAAGAAGAATAACGCACAAAAGCGCCGCTATCCCTCTTAAGCTTTTTTTCAAGGTTGATATCATAATCTCCTCCTAAAAATAAAATAAAAAATGTTCTCACAACATTTTATCGATTTTGGGTAACTTTTATGACTGCACAAGGTTATTTTATTAATAAAGTTCAAAACAAAAATCGGTATTTCAAAATAATCGATATTTTTTATAATATTTTATAAAAACTATTGTTTATTAATTTAGTTTTTGATATAATTATTTTACAGAAAGTTTATAGGAGGTATTATTATGAAAAAGCTACTCTGTATGCTCCTAATTTTTGCTATCATGCTCACGGGAGTTTTCGCACTTTCCTCTTGCGACGACAAAAATGACAACCAGGTAAAAGTTGCCGCCCCACAAGGATATACCACGTTCAATAACGAAGATATTGCTTTCGCATATCCTTCAAATTGGACAAAAACCGAAGGCAGTATAACCCAAATAATAAATCCTTCGGGCACAGGTAACAACATTACCGTAGTTTATGAAGCAAAAACCAACATTTATGAAACTTCGAGCGAGGCTGAACTCAAAGCTCTCTTCGCACAAACGATGAATGCCACGGGAATGCGTATTTCAAATTTCAAGGTTTTAAAAATTCAAAATCAAAATATAAATAATATAATCAAAATAACATACTCTGCTTCGATGAACTCTGTTTCGATGACGCAAACTTTATTTATCGTAAACGCAGGCTCTAAAACGTATACTGTAACGATTACAGAAGTTAATCCCGATTCAACTCTTGTAAGCAACGTATTCAACACTCTTACAGTTCTCAAATAAAATTCAACTTCAAACGTTAAGCACATTATAAATATTATGGGGTAAGAAAACTTTTTTAGAGTTTTCTTACCCCTTATATTTTATTAAAATCTTGATTTTATTCTTTCTACAAGTTTTTCCTTTTCAACGTCGCAAAGAAAGGTTGCGTAAGCAGAATTCAAAGCAAGTGTTTGAAGCTCTGATTCTGTCAGAGAAAAAGTATCGGTTATTTTTTGATACTCATTGGCAAGTGAGGTTGCGGATACCGATGTATTATCAGTATTAATTGTAATCAACATACCCGCATTTAAAAATGCGCGAATAGGATATTGCGACATTGTCTCAAAAACTCGAGTGTTCATATTACTCGTTGGGCAAAGCTCCAACGCTATTTTCTTTTGAGAAAGAATTTGCAAAAGCTCAGGATTCTCTATAGAACGAACCCCATGACCTATTCTGTCAGCGCCAAGTTCAATTGCCGAAGATACGCTTTCAGAACCAAGTGCCTCACCTGCGTGAAGCGTCATAGGCAAAGAGAGCGATTTTGCATATTCGATAACGTCAATAAAATTCTCATTTGGGAAAAGCGCCTCAGCGCCCGCTAAATCAACCGCGCAAACGCCTTTACCGAGAAAACGGCTCGCCGCCTCAACGGTAAGAAGATTTTTTTGCAAATTATCGCCGCCGCGCATACAGCAAAGTATAAGCGAGGCGTAAAATCCGCTTTTTTTCATTCCGCGTATAGCAGCCTCAACGACCGCATCCTGCGTAAGTCCGCGCTCGCAGTGAAGCTGCGGCGCGAAGCGTATTTCGGCATAGGCAAGTCCCTGCTCGGCAAGCTCCCGACAGAGCCTGAGGACAGCCTCGCTTATAGCCTCAGAGGTCTGCAAAAGAGTAAGCGGAAGAGCGAATTTTTCAAGATATTCATTCAAGCTTTGGCAATTGTCGCTCACACGAAGCATCCGCGAGAGCGCTTCGTCATCCTCGGGAAGCGCAATACCCTGCATATCGGCGAGGGCGCGCGCAGACGCAAGCGAGAGAGAGCCGTCAAGATGAATATGAAGGTCAATAAGCGCGTATTTTTTTGCGTCTACCATAGCCGCCTCCCATTATTTATGATATTTTGTTCCGCGCTGAATATTAAAGGCGCGGTAAATCGCCTCAAGCAATATCACTCTCATAAGCTGATGCGGAAAGGTAAGACGCGAGACCGAAAGACGCATATCCGCGCGCTGCTTTACCGCGTCGGAAAGCCCGTACGAGCTTCCTATAACCAAGCATATCTCGCTTTTTTCAAGCGAAACAGCCTCTATTTTTTCCGCAAGCTCCTCACTTGAGAGCTGTTTCCCCTCAACACAAAGGGCAACGCAAAAGGCGGAGCTTGGTATCTGCTCGATTATACGTGCAGATTCTCTGTCAAGCGCCGCCCTTATTTCATTCTGACTCGGTACCTCAGGCAAGCGCTCCTCCTTAAGCTGAACCGACTCAAGCCGACAAAACGCGCCGAGCCGTTTTTCATATTCCGCGCACGCCGAGCGGAGATATTCCTCCTTCAGCGTTCCAACGGTTATAAGCTTTACCTTAAGCATATCCGTTCCTCACTTTTTTGTGGTATAACAAGCTCAACTGCCGATGTCGGATGAGCAATAAAGATATCTACATCAAAGCCCGAAAGCGCACTGCTCACCGTATCAAAAGCAAGATAAGGTTCATTATTTTCCTTGCTGAGATGCGCAAGCATTATCGCCCTTGTGCCGTTTTGCGCAAGCTCAAGCGAAAGAGCGGCGCAATCATCGTTTGAAAGATGCCCTCTCCTTGAAGCGACCCGAGTCTTAAGCTCACGCGGATAGGGCCCGCTCATAAGCATATCAAGGTCGTGATTAGCCTCAACTATTACCGCCTCGCACCCCAAAAGACCGTTCCGCACGCTATCCGAAACGTAACCGATATCGGTAGCGTAGCCTATCGCGTGAATTCCGTCGGTATCCTCATACTCAATACGGTATCCAACACTCATAAGACTGTCATGCGGGGTTTGAAACGAGCTTATTTTTATATCCCCGATGCTCTCGCAAAAAAGAATATCCCTCTCAACAAGCCTTGCGCGTACGCAAGAGTCGGCAGAAAATTTTTCCGCCGACTGACGCGTTATATAGATAGGTATATCGTTTTTCTTGGACAAAACCTCAAGCGCCGAGGTATGATCACCGTGGTCGTGCGTAATAAATATCGCGGATATATTTTTTATATCCTCGCCTATCTCTCCCAAGGCTCTGCAAAGCATTCGGGCGTTTCTTCCCGCATCTATAAGTATTGCGGTCTCCCCCACTCGCACAAAGGTAGAGTTTCCTCCCGAGCCCGAGTAAAGATTGTATATCTTTATATTTTTCATAGAAATTATATCAAATCAAGCAAAAAACTCTTTAACAGAAGGAATAGCAAAAAGCACTACCGCCTCCACAATAAATGTAAACAGCAAGGCAATTATAAAAACAAGCAGCCATTTAGAACGCTCAAGCCTCTGCCTTCCGCTTTCCACAAAGCTCTGCTTTTTCTCATCGCTCCATTCAAGCGGAAGCATATCCGCCGTTACTCCCTTGCGGGAAAATCCTCGGTTATATATTATATATACCAACGAAAGAACGGCAAGCAAAGCCATATAAACAAACATAACCGCAGGGAAGAAATAGTAAAGGCTCGGATTTCGCGCCGATATCTCCATAACAGTGTAATAAAACACACAAAAGAAGATCGAAAGCCCAACGGTCGCAAGAAGATATTTCAGCTTTTGCTTATTAAGCCCTTTGCCCCTTTTTGCTTTATCCGCGGAATCAAGAGCATCCCTGTTCTCGTTCTTCAAAACCGATCTCTCCCCTCGTTACGTAATCAAAAATCAAATCTTAAGCTATCTTTACCGCTCCCTCGGGACGAATTCGGAGAACTATACATTTACCCTCGCCGAATACTCCGTCCATAAGAGCTCTGAAGCCCTCAACGTCGCTCATCGGAACGTACGCCTGAATAGTACCCGCAAATCCGCCGCCGTGAACTCTGTAGGCAGCCTTTTTGTCCGCAAGATATCCCTCTGCAAGACAGAGAGCCAAGGAAAGTCCCTGCTCCTTAAGATTCTTTGTGGTGTACACGTTTTGCAAATAGCAGAATGACGACTTGCCCGAAGCTATTACCTGCTCAAAATAAGCGTCAAGATCGCCTTTTTCAAGAGCCGCCTTCTGAAGCGCAACTCTCTTATTCTCTCCAAAGAAGTGAAGCGCGCGAAGCACTGCTCTGTCGCCAACGCTCTCACGCAGAGCGGCGATGTTGGCATAAAATTCATTCTCATCTACCTCGCGAAGCACAGCCTTACCGAAATAAGCGGCTACCGATTTCATTTCGGCGGGAACCGAAGCATAATCATCGGTGAGATCCGCGTGATTTCCGCCCGTATTTACAATACAAAGATTGTATCCTGCTGCGGAAACGTCAAAATCGACCTTGTTTATAACAGGAGCCTTAGGGTCCTTAAAATCAATGGCAACTATTCCGCCGACCGCGCAAGCGACCTGATCCATAAGTCCGCAGGGCTTGCCGAAAAATACGTTTTCGGAATACTGCGCAAGCTTTGCTATCTCAACGTTGTCAACTCCGCCGTTGTTGTACATGTGACTGAGAATATTACCAACCATATCCTCAAAAGCGGCAGACGAGGAAAGTCCCGAGCCCTTTAACACATTGGACGTAGTATAAGCGTCAAATCCGCCAACGGCATATCCGTCCTTCAAAAAGCCCTGCACCATTCCCGCAATTATAGACTCGGAAGTGCCAAACTTGTTCTCAACGGGAGCGTTGTATTTTGAAAAATCAACAACGTCCTCAGGGAAGCCCTCACTCTTTATTGCAATAACGCTATCATCACGCTTTGAGGCAACCGCGATTATGTCAAGATCGATAGAAGCCGCTACAACGCAACCGTAGTTATGGTCGGTATGATTTCCCGAAAGCTCGCTTCTTCCCGCAACCGAGTAAAGCGTTATCTCACGGTCTGCGCCGTAAATAGCGGCAAATTCGTCGATAGCCTTGCTGTAACGAGCCTTCTGCGCATCAAGAGCAGAAGCGCCGTAAACGTATGTAATTCTTTCATCAATGCCGCCCTCGGCAATATATTTTTTCATTTGAGCAGTATTCATAGAAGTTCTCCTTAAAAAATATTATCAATTTATTATAACATCTAAACGCTTCTTTTGCAATCATTTTTTTAATTTTTTTAATTTTGTTTACACTTATGAAAAAACTCTTGAAAAAGCACTCGCTTTATTGTATAATACAAGTAAAGTCAGAAATCGCAAAGAGGATAATAAATGAGCCTGTTTAAAAAATTCACCGATTTCTGCGCGGGAATAGCCGCCTTTGTTGGAGGGCTTTTCCTCCTGCAGAAATATATGGCGTTCAAGCCCCTTGACCTTGAGGAATATAAAAATTATTTAACAAATCAAAGTAATTTCGATAATATGGATATAAGCATCGAGGAGATAACCGAGGCGCCAAACAAGCTGCGCCAGTTCTTTGACCCCGATATCATAAATCTTGACTATCGCGTTATGCTTATTTTAGTGCTTGCCTTAATTATATCGGTATTGGCGGGCGTGATATTCAGAAGGCTTCCCTACGTTTGCTTTTTCTTCTCTCTCTTTCCCACGGTTATAACCGTTTATATGTTTGGAAAGTCGCTGCCCGTTACGCAAATAGGGCTCTTCTTTGCCGCCGCGGCTCTGCACGTATCAGGCAATGTGATCGACGCTATAATAAGAGATAAGGAGGACGGACGGCATCGGCTTTTCGTTACGGCAAAGGTATCTATCCTGTTTCCCGCCGCTCTCTGCCTTTTCTTTACTCAAATAGTAAAAAAGGTCGAGACTATCCCCGACGAAGCTATAAATGAGAAGCTTCCGATATTCAGAGATATAAAAATCGAATTAGCAGAGCCCGCGAATATAGAGATCCTGAAAAAATTAGGCTGGGGATTTATTATAATATTCGTAATTTGTCTGCTCCTGTATAACGTCTATTTTGTCGACGTAACGCTTTCAGCCATACCGCTCGTGTATTCGGTATACGTCTTTTACGCAAGCAAGCTTACCTTTTTACCTTTCGTCTTTCTCACCCTCTCGCTCATATGCTTTTTAACCAATCTTGCGCTCTGCGTTTTTGAGAATAACCTCTCACACAAGGAGCAGATGAAGCAAAAAGCGCGTTCCGAAAATACCGAAAACGAACAACCTCAATAAATTAAATAAAACACAAACAAATATCCACCCGCTATATGATATGCGCCTTCAAAAGTGTCTAAACTTTTGGGTTCACGTCATACGTCGGGTGGATATTTATTTCAAACGGCGCCAGCAAGCCCCCGCCCTACAATGATAAAATCAAAGTCGGGTGGATATTTATTTCAAACGGCGGGAGCAAGCCCCCGCCCTACAATGATAAAATCAAAGTCGGGTGGATATTTATTTCAAGCGGCGGGAGCAAGCCCCCGCCCTACAATGATAAAATCAACGCAAATATAAAAATACCGCTTTACTATCACTTTTTTGATAATAAAGCGGTATTGATTTATGATTTTAATTCGTGTAATTTTGTTCTGCGCTTAATGAGACAGCCCCTAATCAATCCTCTTTTTTCTTCAATGCAACGGCAGTGCCGACAATTCCAACTATTACAATAGCTCCAACTGACGCACTTGAACCGCATCCGCCGCAGCCCGATTGAGCTTGGCTCCGATCAGAAGAAAGTGTTTCGGTCGAGGACGCGCTTTCCATATTATTATTCGTGTAACCGGTACGAACAAGAGCTGTTATCTTCGAGGATATAGCCTCGACAGCGGCATTTACCTGCGACTGCTTTGCCTCCCCTGAATTGAGAAGCTCACGACCTGCGTTTACCGCCTCTGCCGCCGCATTATAGGAGTCCAAGGTATACTCCGTCTTAACAAGAGCGTCAAACTGCGCTATCGCTCCGCTCAAGGCAGTAAAATCAGGCTCTACAAAATCAAGCAGCTCCATAGCAAGCTCTATTTTTTTCTTGGCATCGTCAATATCGGTTTGGGTAAATTCCCAACCCTCTATAAGAGCCTTACCCTCGTCAATAGCCTCCTTAAATTCAGCGTATCCCTCGGGTACACAGTCTTCCTCAAGATGCTCCGCCTCGGCAGTTTTTATGAAATCAAGGAATTCACAAGAGCCGTCATCATACGGAGCAAGTATCTCCGCAGTTGCCTCATTCATAGCGTAAAGCATACAGTCACTAAGATTAACGGTACGGTTGGGTCCGCTCAATTCGGTCATAGCGTAAACGCCAAGCGCAACCTTAGCATCCGTTGAAAGCTTTATGGTCGAGCCTATTTGCTCGTAAACACCGTTTTCACTATCGGTAAGACCGTAAACCGAAACGTCATAGCCCTTATAAACTATCTTATAGTGGCCAAAGCCATTCTCGTCAAGGTCAACCTTTATAAAGCGGCTTTCAAATCCCGTTGAGCAATCGTTGCTCGCCGATGCGTGAAGTCCCTTATAAAGAGTTATCGCGCTCTCTCCTGTGTTAGGCGCTAAAGCGGTATTGTTAAACGAGCCGTACATAATGTACGCAAGACCCTCTCCAAATCCAAAAACTATACCTGCATATTCCTCATTCAAGTTGTTTTTAACCTTGAAGCAATACTCATAATGCGTAGAATCGGTTATATCAAACATCTGCTGCGAGAAATACGCTCTTCCTCCACCGCTTCCGTCATATGACGTCGTGCCTGTTGAATTTATATATCTTGCCGTCTTATCAACGGTAAAATATTTCATATAGTTATCGTTTGTTCTCGTCTCGTTGTACTTATAAGTATAAAACGACTGCGTTGCCCAATTTATACGGTAGGCAGCCAAGCGGGAATTTTCTTCCTCGGTTTCCTCTGTTTCTCCCTCAGCGGCGTCGGTCTCTCCCTCAACAGCATCGGTCTCCTCCGTAGCTTCAAGCTCCTCGTCAAGAGCAAAAGCAGAGAACGTCGAAAGAGTAAACATTGATAAAAGCATAGCGGTTAATATGCATACAGATAAAATTTTCTTCATAAAAAATCCTCCTTGTAAGTCAAATAAAATAGGATCAGTCTTCCTTTTTCTTGAACACGAAGACAGCTCCAACCGTTAGAGCGGCAAGCAAGGACGAAATAGCAATGCTTGATCCGCATCCTCCTGCTTTAGCATTAGCAGTCGTGTCTGATCCAACCGAATCAGTGCTATAGCCCGTTGACAAGGATACCTGAGCGGAATCGGATTCAAATCCACTGCCGCTACCATTGCCACTACCACTGTCGCTTTCGGCGCCCGTATCCTTTTCTTCATCGGTAAATTTATCCTCATCAAGACCAAGCGCGTCAAGCTTTGCCTCAAGCTCTGCGAGCATAGCGTCAACCTCCGACTGCGTTGACGCTCCCGCCTCAAGAAGAGCCTGAGCCTTCTCAAGCGATGTCTTCATCGCAGCAAAGGCATCGGGATCACAATCTGCTTCATTGATCAATGCCGCTTCGTCTGCAAGTGCCTTAAGCGCAGTGAAATCGGTATCCTTCAGCTCAAGAAGAATAACAGCACTGTCTATCGCGCTCTTTGCCGAGGATATTTTTGTTGCATCAAAATCTCCGTTCTTTATAAGCTCCTTAGCCGTCTTTAACGCGTCTGCAAAAGCAGTAAAGGTCTCTTTTGTATAATCGGCCTCCAAATAATCCTTTTCTACCTTAGATACGTAATCGATAAAATCGTATGCGCCAGGTACTATCTTTTCAGCAGCCGCCTCATTTGCCGCGGTAAGCACCGCATTCCTTACCACCAAGGTTCTGGGTCCGTTAGTATCAACTCCTCTGTAATATGCGCCAAAAGCGATTTTCGCATCGGAAGGAAGAGTTATCGAGTTTCCAACCATCGTATAGGTTCCCGCGGAAGCATCGGTAAGAACGTAAACACTTGCCGTGTATCCGTCAAGCACTATCTTAAAGGTTCCGTAACCGTCCGAGTCAAGCGCGGCCTTGATATAAGAACGGGTAAATCCCGTGCCGCAAGACTTTCCCTCCTGGTAATCCAATCCCTTTTGTACGCGTATATCGCAATTTCCGTCGTTAGGAGCGTCGGCTACGTTATTAAACGAGCCGTAAACAAAATATGCAATTCCGCCTCCAAAAGCAAAAACTACACCGCAATATTTATAATTGGTATCATTTTTAGCCTGGAAAACGTACTCGTATTTCGTATTGCTCGTGATAGCGAAGGTCTTGTTTGCAACAAAAGCACGGCGCTCGGTGTCTGTTCCCTTTAGCGGACTCGTGGATAGCGAGCTTTTCGTTGCAGTCAATTTATACTGGGAATCGGTTTTAAGCTCATCGTACCAGTATCCCTTGTAGGACATCGACGACCAATCGACCGCGTAAGAAATCTTAGCTTCCTCAGCCGAAGCGGTAAAGCTAAAAGCTGCAACAACCAACACACACGCGATAAATAATGAGATTATCTTTTTCATGACTCTACCTCCAATCAAATTTTTATAAAAAAGCAAAAATAGGGGGCATAAACCCCCTATTTACATTTTGCATCTTCATCTCTCGCAAAATGCGGGGATTTACATAACTATTATAAAGACTTAATTTTCTCCGTCGAGAAAAATTACTACCTTACGGTTATTCTCCGAGCCTATTGAGTTTGTGGAAACTCCCTCTATACCCTGTATCTCGGAGTGGATTATTCTTCTCTCGTAAGGGTTCATGGGCTCGAGCATAACGCTTTTCTTGTACTTGATAACTCGGCTTGCCATCTTTCTCGCAAGAGCACGAAGTGTTTCCTCGCGCTTTGCGCGATAGCCCTCAACGTCAACCGAGATCTTTACATATTCACCCTTCTTACCGTCAATTCTCTTATTTGCGGCAAGATTTGCGAGATACTGCAAGGAATCAAGCGTTTCGCCGTGATGTCCTATAAGTATCGCCGCGGACTGTCCGTTTATAGTTATTTTCTTTTCACCGTTATCTCCGTCGGTCATAGTTATCTCGGCTTCGATATTCATATCGGCGATAAGCTTTTCAATAAATGCGAGAGCCTCCTGCTCACCGCCAACAACATAGCTCGCGGTAATTTTTGCATCGGTAGCTCCAATTCCGAGGAAGCCCTTTTTTGCGTCCTCAAGAACGGTATATTCTATTTTATCGGCAGAGGGCGCACCAAGCTCAGCCACTGCCTTAGCAACTGCCTCCTCGACGCTCCTTGCGCTTACTGTTACTTCTTTTTTCACTTTTGTTTTCTCCGTTAAATCTGTAAATGTTATTCGTTTCCGCCATTTTTCTCATCGACGGAAGCATCTTCATCTTTAGTCTCTTCAGATTTTTCTTTTTTAAGCTTTTTAGACTTCTTTGCTTTCTTTTCTCCGTCCTGCTCGGGAGCATTCTCACCCGCATCCTCCTCGGAAGCCTTTTGCTCCTCTTCGGTCTGTCTGTCGGGCTTCATCCTCAAGCCGCCGAATACGGTCTTGCTCTTTCGCTCCTCCTCCTTGCGTCTGTCCTCTTCCTCCTGCGCGGCAAGAGCCTCCTTAAAGGCGC
Source organism: Clostridia bacterium (assembly GCA_017411785.1). Lineage (GTDB taxonomy): Bacteria > Bacillota > Clostridia > Oscillospirales > CAG-272 > HGM12713. The sequence goes on along the minus strand of JAFQPL010000040.1, from coordinate 4,035 downwards.
GAGCCTTTTCGGCGGTATCCTCAAAATCCTCGTCGTCTATATGGTGAAGTGAACGGACTACTCTGCCCGACTTTGCAACTCGGGTATTCTTTTCGGGGCGGGAATTAACAGCTCTCTCGGCTTCCTTATAATCCTCCTCGGTAAATACGGGGAGAGGCATAGCCTTGGAAAGAATAAACTGCTTCAAAATTCCAAGCAAGCACTTAAATATCCAGTAAAGTCCGAGTGCTGCAGGGAAGGTAAAGGCAAGATAAACGCTGAATAAGGGCATAACTATATCCATGACCTTATTCGAGCAACCCATAGCAGCCTGATTATCGTTTGCCATAGGCTGATACATAAACTTTCTCGTAAGCTTCATGCTTGCAAAGTAAGCGATAAAGGTAAATACGGGGATGAGCAGAATAAACCAACCTGCGAAGGTCTTAATAGACTCAAGATTCATACATTCGGTTGGCTTTATAGAAAGGTCAAATATTCCAAAAGCTCGAAGATCGGGCATCCGCTCAAACTCTGCTTTGGTCATAAAGCCCTCGATATTGGAGAAGGCGTCATAACCCATATTATTCATTTTTGTAAGAAGCCCCATAGTATTTCCGTTTCCGCCCGATGCTCCTCCGACTATCGACTGTACCTGACGGATAGCATCGTCGGAAAGATTGCAGATATACTTGAGCGGGTTTATTACTACGTTATAAAGCGCGATAAGAAGCGGGAACTGAATAAGAAGCGGGAGGCATCCTCCGAGCGGATTGTAGCCCTCCTTCTGATAAAGCTCCTGGATCTCCTCGTTCATTTTCATCTGTGTGGGCTTATCATCACGTCCCGAATACTTCTTTCTGATAGCCATTTCTTTAGGACGGAGACGAGCTTGCTTAATAGATTTTTTCTGCTGGCTTATGCCAAACGGAAGCAATACCAATTCAACGAATACCGCAAATATAAGTATCGCAAAAAGATAGTCGCCGTTGACTATCTTACTACACATTTTAAGCACCCAGCCAATCGGCTTGTTAATAATATCCATTCTGTTTTCCCTTCTCAATTATTTATTGGGAGTTTCATTGTGTTCCTCGGTGTTTTCCTCCACACCCCGTTGGTATTTGGGTATCTTTTTGGGAGAACTTCTGCTCTTTTTCTCGGGAACGGGATCATAGCCCCATTTCCCAAAGGGATTGCAGCGAAGTATTCTCCATACGGTAAGCCCGAATCCAACGAAAAAGCCTCGTTTCTGAAATGCCTCAACGGCATAGGCTGAACATGTAGGCGTAAATCTACACGTGGGTCTCCGTTTCAGAGGTGATAACACCTTTTGATAAAAGCGAATAAGCCAAATGCATATATGCTTCATTTTGCTTTTTCCTTAAAATTATTTTTCGGCGTCGGAATCCGCATAAAGCCCGAGCGACTTAAACGCCCTCTCAAGCTCAAGCGCCACCTGCGTGCTCTTTTTGCTCAAAATCGCTCCGCGCGCGCCGATAACAATAAGATTTCCCGTTTTTACGTTAGGCTTTACAACGTCAAATCCCGCGCGGATAAGACGCTTTGCGCGATTTCGCGCAACCGCTCCGCCAAGCTTTTTTGACACCGCAAGCCCTATGCGATTAACGTACTCCTTTTCGGGATTTTCCCGCCTCAGCCTCTCCGCCGTATAGTCCTTAAGAACATAAACGGTAACAAGCCTGCCGATATATGAATTCCCCTTCTTGTACGCCTTGTTATAAAGGTGATGTTCCTTGATAGCTATATTCTTCATTGAAACTCCTGCCTTTACCTTACGAAAAATCCGAATAAACTAAAAACCCCGATGCGCGCACAAGCAGGTTCTGCTTTCGGTCATCGGCGGTTTTTATGCGTTGACCGAGGTCAACAAATCAATAGGTCAATCTTTTTCTGCCCTTTGCGCGTCTTCTTTTCAAAACGTTTCTACCGTCAGCAGTTGCCATTCTCTTTCTGAAACCGTGCTCTTTTTTTCTCTGACGCTTTTTAGGCTGATAGGTTCTGAACATCTTATGCACCTCCTTAAGTTTGTCTTAATTCCGGACTGTGAAAATATCCGGAATATTCCGGAAGCGTATTGCTTTTTAGCCACTTTAACGCTTTTACACAATGACATCATATATTAAACCATATTTTCACGGTTTTGTCAATAGTTTTTTTGATTTTTTTATTTTTTTCGCCTATACTCTTGCGTTAAAAGGGCTTTTATGTTAAAATAATTGTAATTATATCAGGCGGTGAAATATGGAAATTTTAAAGGAAGATTCTTTCAGACGGCAACTGAAAAAAGGGCTTAACGGTGCCTACCTCTTCTTTGGAGAGGAGGACTATCTGAAAAGCTTCTCGCTTAAGAGCGCTCGCTCGCTTATCTGCGGCGACCCCACTCTTGCCGTGTTTAACGACGTGCGGATAGACCCTCTCGACTATACGCCCGACACTCTTGTAAACGCGCTTATGTCATTTCCTATGATGGGTGAGAAAAAGATCGTAACGATAGACGGGCTTTCTCTCGCCTCGGCAAAGGCATCCGAAATAGCAGAGCTTACCGAGGCTATCGGCACTATCGAGGAGTACGACTATAACGTGCTTATAATTTCGATCCCCGCGGGACTCATCGACGAGGGAATACTGCCAAAGCGTCCCTCAACCGCGCTATCTACAATTGCAAAAAAAGCGACTCTCGTTCATTTTGAGTCAATCTCGGGAGCGCGCCTCAACGCTTGGGTGCAAAAGCATCTTGAGCATAACGGTGTCACCGCATCCCCTCAGGTATGCGCGAATCTTATCGAGCGCTGCGGAGGCTCTATGTACGCTCTCTCAAACGAAACAGAAAAGCTTGCCTACTATCTTTTGCAGCACGGAAGAAGCGAGGTTACACTTGATGACGTCAGCCTTATATCCTGCACGATCATGCATTCGGACGCTTACGCACTCGCAAACGCTATTCTCGAAAACCGTTACGCAGACGCGATATCGGCACTAAACGTTATGAAATTCAAGCGTATAGAGCCTACCATAGCGCTTTCCGAGGTATCAAGAGCTATTTGCGACCTCTTTCTTATCAAAATTCTATCGGCGGACGGAATGCCCGCCGCGGAAATCATGCGAATGCTGAAAATAACAAGCGAGTATAAATTCAAGCTTTACGCAAGCGCCGCGCAAAAAAGCAGCCGCGAAGCCTTTGAGCGAGCGATTCGGCTCTGCTCCGACGCAGATCTCGCCCTCAAAAGAGGCTCAAACGGATATATGATAATTGAGCGCCTTATCTGCGTTCTTTAATATTAAAGGGACTGTCAATTAGCGTCGTACCCTAAAGGACAGTTTTACCAACCGACAGAAGAAAACAGAAACCTCAGATTGATTTTCTGAGGTTTTTGTGCTGCAATATGAGTATAGAAATTGTTTGATATTCATTTTTAGCTTGTGATAAAGGAGATTGTTATGAGAGCACCATTTCAAATACTTGCAATCCCATATAAATATGAAAACGGAATGCCTATATATTGTGTTTTACATCGTTCAGATTATGACCAGTGGCAATTTATCGCTGGAGGTGGCGAAGATAAAGAAACTCCGAAAGATGCAGCAAAAAGGGAAATAAAAGAAGAAGGCGGTGTAACCGCAGATCATATTATTTCACTAAAGTCAATGTGCTACATTCCCGTTGAAATATTCCCTCGCAGACACCTTTACGGTTGGTCTGATGACATGTATGTCGTTCCCGAATATTCATTTGGATTTGAATGTAACAACAATCTTGTTTTATCTCATGAACATACGGAACTTGTTTGGCTCCCATACAAAGAAGCAAGAGAAAGATTGCAATGGGATTCCAACAAGACTGCTTTATATGAATTAAATTGCATATTATCAAAACAACACGATAAATAATCGGTTTAGGCTAAGCCGCGTCAGATTGTCAATCCAAGTGCAACACTTTTTTCAAAAAATCATTGGGAGACAAAAAACCAAGGCATTTACGAGGACGATTATTGATCAAAGAAACAACAGCGTCCAACTGTTCCTGCGTCACCT
>JAFQPL010000039.1 GCA_017411785.1 Clostridia bacterium | reverse complement strand
GAGTTTGATGGCACTATGCCCGAGTTTGGCTGTCGGCACTGCCGACCTTTTTTGAAAAAAAGCTCCGCAAAAAACTTTCTTGCAGAAAGGTTTTTGGGAGTTTTCAAAAAAAGTACGCTCAATCGAGATTTGTTCTCGGTTGAGCGTTTTTATTATTAAATTACGCCGTCGGGGTATGAGGCTTGGAGTTTGATGGCACTATGCCCGAGTTTGCCTGTCGGCACTGCCGACCTTTTTTTCAAAAAAGCGACCCTAAACTCTTGGCACAAACTAACTTTACTTAAGCAAATTCTTTTGTTTTACAAGCTCGGCAAGCTTAGTTGCGTGCTTAGCGTGCTCATTTGCGCTCGGGTGACCGCCTGCGCCTCTTTCGCTCCAGCCGAGAGAAAGCGTATAATATCCCTTGGACTCTCCGCCGAAGGAGTTCATAATTTCCGCAACCTTTTCGGGAAATCCTTCGTTGGGGTCATACGCCCAGATTATCGGAATATCTGTTCCGTAGCTGCTGCGGAAGTAGTTTATAAGCTCCTTGCCGCGAGTGACGAAATTAGTCTTATTTGAGCCGCCGACATTATAGTCGTTAGCTCCGAGGTGAAGGACTATAAGATCGGGCTTTCGGGCAGTCTTGGTATCAAAAGCTTCGCTGCTTCTATCCTTGGAAAATGCTTTATAATAATCGATAATAGGCGAATTAGACCAGCACTGGCTCAATCCCGCCGCACTTCGCGAGATCATTGAATAATCGGCATCGACTGATTCTGCGAAAAGGTAAGCATAGGACTTTGTTCCGTCCTGAAACTTGGGTGAATCGTCGGGAGTGTCTCCCGGCTTACCGATATTGCCGTATGCCGTGGTAAGACTGTCACCCAAAAACTCGATATAATATTCCTTTTCCGCGGGCGCTTCGATAAGATAGCCCTTAAAATCAAGGGATTGTATAGTTGAAAGCGCCCATTTAAACTCGGTCTGCTTTACTATCTTCACTGTATGAAAATAATTTCCCGAGAAATTCGCGATAGTTATTTTTTGGTTGTTTCCCTTAACGTGAAAGCGCTCGGAAAGACGCACTCCGTCAAGGTAAACGGTAAAATAAGCAAAGCCGTAACCGCCGCTCTTCGCTGTAACATTCAGGCTGACCTCGCCTGTCATAAAGCCTTGAAATTCAAGGGTAGCGCAGGAATTATCAAATATAAGTCCGTCACTTGAGGGCTTAACGCGTCCTATAAATTTAAAGAACGACTGATCGGTTTTTGACATATTAGCAAAGGTATAATTTTTTGCGGTAAGAGCCTTGGTTGCCTTGGTTTTTCCGGGAATCGGGTCTGTTTCCTTTTCGGTAGGCTTATTTGTCTGGGCATCGGTCTTTTTTTCCTCGGAATTTGGCTTTGGCTTATCGGTGCTTTTATCCAAAGTTTCGCTTGCTCTATCGGTGTAAGCCGAGGTATCACTTTGGCTTTCCGATTGCGCGGAATCACCGTCCGCGGCGCAGGAGAAAAGCGAAAAAAGCATAACTATGCAAAGTAAAAGACTTGTAACCGACAATATTTTTTTCATAGTATATCTCCTTAAATTAAATCGTTATAGCTTTTTCGTACCGCCTCACCCCAGATCATATAATGATCCGAATAGCTGTCGGTAACAACGTTTATCCCCCCAAAGCTCCAGGCATTGTCAGAATATACGATATTATCTATTGACAAATTCCCCTCGGGGAAGGTAACGGCAGGCGACTCCCTTTTATTAAGGGTAGCGCATCCGCTTATAGCATCGTAAATGCTGAAATCACTCGTGTTGAAATCTCCCGATAAGACAAAATCATCATAATTTTTAAGAGTTTTTGCTATCTGCGCCATCTGCTTTTTACGTGCCGTTGGTGAATCAAAGGAAAGATGCGTAACAAAAAAGCTTACCGCCTTACCGTTTACGTCTATTTGAGCATATCCGAGAGCTCTGCTTTCTCCTCCCTCGGAATCAAGTATAAGCTCTGCGTCTGCTATTATCGGATATCGGCTGAGAACTCCGATCCCATAATCTCCGCCATCGAAGCTTATCGTTTTAAAGAAAATGTAGTGCTTATATCCCGTAGCCTCGGAAAGAGCCTTGAGAACGTCTCTGCCCTCACTTCGCAGAGTACCCCTGTCTATTTCCTGAATTCCGACTATATCTATTTCATTTTCGGTTATGTTTTTGGCTATTCCGCTCATATCCTTGTCTGCGCATTTTCCGTGAAGTATGTTGTAGGAAGCAAAGCGCAATCTCATCGCGGACAAATTTAAATCATTCATATAAGCTCTCTTTTTTCTGCGTCATTTATTTTTTAATATATGTTCCCTGTGCGAATATCATATAATGGTCAGAGTAGCTCTTAGTGACTATCGTAGGCTCTCCAAACGTCCAAGCCTTTGTTGAATATACTATGTTGTCGAGCGGAGAATTTCCGTCGGGGTAGGTAACAGCACCCTTACTGTTTACCATAGCGGAATTTGAGATTACCTTGTATTCGGTAAGATCTCTTGTGTTGAAGTCACCCGTAAGAATAAAGTTATCATAGCCCGCAAGCTTGGTTGCTATCTCATTGAACTGCTTTGCTCGGCTTGAGCCGCCGCCCTCGCCGTCATATGAAAGATGGGTAACGAAGAAATGTACTATAGTTCCGTTGACGTCTATCTCGGCGTGGGCAAGTATTCTCTGCTCGGCAGTTCCCGAGGAGAGCTTTATATAGTCGTGCTTGAGTATGGGATAACGGCTCATAATTCCAAGACCGTATTCGCCGCCGTCATGATCGATAGCGGGGTAGAACCAGCGGCCGTTACTCGGGTAACCCGCAAGAGAAGCAAGCTTTGCCATTTGATTTACGTTGCCGTTTCGCTTGGTAAAATGGTCTACCTCCTGAAAACCGACTATATCTATACCGTTGTCGGTAATATTCTTAGCTATTTTTGAAAGATCGTAGCCTGCCTTTTCAGCGTGAAAGATGTTATATGAGGCAACCTTCAGAGTCATTGCAGGCTCGGTCTTTTCGGTTGAACCTTCCGTTGCCTTATCTGTTGACTCATCTGTTGCTTTGTTTGTTGACTTATCCGTTGACTTATTCGTTGATTTATCTGTTGAACTATCGTTCGCATTATCTATTGATGTGTTGGGCAATTTTTGGGTATCTGAAGCGCTCTCGGAATGACCTGAGCCCGACGTATAGCTTTGAGAAGCGCCCGTTCCGTCACTGTCTCCGTGTCTCATACATCCCGTTGCGCAAAGAGTAACGGAAAAGCAAAGCAATATAGCAAAAAAAGAATTTATTTTTCTTCTCATAAATCGACCTCCGCAGGTAAAAGTAAAAGCAGTTAAATGCCTAAATCATACATAATAAATTATATCACGCAAAAAATCAAAAAGCAACGATTTAAAAATTTTTCGGCATTTTTGCCAAAATCAAAAAACTTTTTTCCGCATAATGACAAAGAGGCAGGCGCAAAACAGCATCTGCCTCTTTGTTTTTTGTTATTTTATCATTTTATCAAGTATCGGTATAAGGTTGTCGGCATATTCTATATATCCCTTGTCATTGGGATGATATCTGTCGGCAAAATTATCGGCGTCGGGAGAAACGAGCGGCCGCGCGCTTATGCACTCGATTCCGTACTCGGCAAAGATCTCGGCAATGCGTATATCAAAATCGGTAGGCTCATCGCCGTGACCTACGCCGCCGATGGGTGACATTCCTATGATCTGCGAGTTCTTGTAAACGGGAAGAAGCTTGTCAAGGAAGGCGTGCATATTTTCGTCAAGCTTTTCTATTCCGAATCTGTGGTCGTTTGCGCCGAGAGCAACTATAACGACGTCGGGATGATAATCGTCGCGGCTCGGAGCTATGCTTTCGTGAAAATATGCTCCTCCGACACCGAAAATAACGGTATCGGCGTCATATCTCAAGGAGACTTGATAAGCGTAGCAGTTGGAATCGTATTTTGTGTCCCAGCCCTGCGTTATAGAGTCGCCGAAAAAGAGTATCTTCTTTCCGTAGGTGTGCTTGTATCTTGAATAGCTTGCTCCGTCCTCAAGCGCCACCTCGTCAATAGCACCTGCCTCATGATTTGGGAAGATGAGAGTGAGTCTGTTCTCTCCCTTGGAATTGTCAAGAGCTTTACAAAAAACGCTTCCCGCTCCGCTCTCTATAAAATCCTCTCTCACACCGTTGACAAAAAGCTCAAATTTCTTTCCGACAACTATCTTAAATTCAAAGAATGAGGAATCAGTAACAAAATCAAGTCTTACGCCTGTAGTACGAGCCGACCACTCTCCAAGATTGTCACTGAGCTTCCAATAAGCCGATATCTGCTCGCGTAAGCATTTGTACATGTGAAGGATGCCGTCGGTCTCCTCGTGATCAACCACACCGACAGCCAGATCAAGAATTTCCGCGTTAGTTAAATATTTTTTCATAGTAACACCCTTAAAAATATATTTTTGTGAAATAATTATATCATACTGAAAATTAAAAGTCAACAGAGCGTTCTTTTGAAACGCGGTTTACCCTTTCGGTAAATCCTAAAAGAGCAAGAGCAAACACAAGCATAAAAAAGGGATAAAAGGCAATATGTGCTTCGGCAATACCGCCGAAGATAGCGGGTACTACCAGAATTCCAACGTAAGCACTTGCCATTTGTATTCCAATTATCGCTTGGGAATTCTCTTTGCCGAAATTATCGGGAGTCGCATGAATAAGAGAGGGATAGATCGGAGCCGCGCCAAGTCCCGTTATGATAAGCCCCGCAATTGCGGGATAGCTCGATTTTACGGGAATGGCAATAAGCGTGATTCCCAGAATAATAACAAAGCAGCCGAGTCTTATCATGCGTTTGTCTCCGACTCTGTCGGCAATAAATCCGCAGATAAATCTGCCAAGCGTTATTCCGAGGTAAAACATAGACGCGAGAATTGCCGCCGTTTCGGCAGAAACTCCCTTATGCTCAACAAGATAGCTGCTTGCCCAAAGACCCGCGGTAGCCTCAAGCGAGCAATAACAGAAAAAAGCAAGAAGAATAGCCTTGACACCGCTCAGCCGCAACGCGCCGATAATGCCGATCGAGGCTTGATTTGCCTTTTTCGGTTCAGCTCCGTCGCTTTTGTGAAGCTTCCAAAGAGGCAAGGATATAAAGAGCGCGGCGGAAAGAGCTATCTGCAACGCGGAAATTATCCCGAAACCGCCTCGCCAGCCCATTCCAAGACCGATAGCCGCGCCCATAACGTAAGGACCTACGCTTGCTCCAACGCCCCAAAAGCAATGAAGCCAGCTCATGTGCCGTGAGGAATAATGCAAGGCTACGTAATTGTTGAGCGCCGCATCGACCGCTCCCGCGCCAAGTCCGTAGGGAACGGCAAAAACGCAGATGAAGGCAAAGGATTGACTCAAGTAAAAGCCAAGAAGTCCTATCGCCGTCATCGCAACGCTTATAGCGGTAACAAGTCCCGTACCGAGTCTGCGTGTGAGTCTGTCGGCAAATAAGCTTGATATAACGGTCCCGAGGGATATAATTACCGAGACTATACCCATGTAAGATAGCGGGGCTGAAAGCTCGTCCGACATCATAGGCCACGCCGAGCCGAGAAGCGAATCGGGAAGTCCGAGGCTTATAAAGGAAATATATATTATTGAAAGCAACGCGCTAAACATCTGAATCTACCTCTTACGGTTTTTTACGTCTTTTTAAAATATATTATAGCACAAAGAAAAATAAAGTCAATAGGTCGGTCGGCAGTGGTCGAGGTTTAGGTCGCTTTTTTGAAAAAAAGCTCCGCAAAAAACTTTCTTGCAGAAAGGTTTTTGGGAGTTTTCAAAAAAAGTACGCTCTACCGAGATGTGTTCTCGATTGAGCGTTTTTTAATTATTAAATTATGCTATCAGGGTACGCAG
>JAFQPL010000038.1 GCA_017411785.1 Clostridia bacterium | reverse complement strand
GGCGCAGAATGGAGCGTGCGCAGAACGCAACAGGCGAGAAGGAAGATGTTAAGGAGAAAGTAAATGTCTGATGTGAAAGAGAATGTAAAAAAGCAGATACCGACTTCGCAAAAGATTATTAATATCGTTATGATCGTGGTTTGTGTGCTTCTTGTGTTTATTCTCTTAATGAACTGCATACTTATCATCAGCGATATGCTTAATCCAAACGGTGTACCGAGGATATTCAAAAGAACTCCCCTTATAGTACTTACCGAATCAATGGAGCCGGACATTAAAGCGGGCGACCTTATAATTTGTAAAAGCATTGAGGCTACGGACGTAAAAATCGGTGACGTAATTTCGTATTTTGATCCCGAAGGCGACGGCTCCACAATCATAACGCATAAGGTTTACGATATTGAGATCGACGATAAGACGGGCAACCGTTTCTTCCGTACGTACGGTATTAATAACAATGCTAAAGACTTTATGCCCGTTCCCGAGGAAAACCTTGTAGGTATCTGGAACGGCGCTCGTTTCTGGCAGCTTGGACGAATTCTTTTGTTCGTTCAATCTATTCCCGGCATTCTTATATGCGTAATTCTTCCTTTCGGAGCGTTCATCGCTTATGAAATAATAAGAAGAAAAAAGCAGGATGCGGCAAAGCAGGACGATATAGATAAGCTCAAGGCTGAGCTTGAGGCAATGAAAGCCGCTCAGCAGACAACGTCTGAGGATGCTAAAGAACCCGAAACCAAAGATACTGCGGAATCCGAAAATAACGGATAAGGTATCTCAAAAGACGGAAAAATCCGTCATTTCAAAGTTTTATTACCCGCCTTTGCCATATTAGGCGAGCAAATAAATATGAAAACAACTTATATTTAAGGAGAAAAACAATGAAAAACAGAAAGAACTTCAAAATTCTCTGCGCCTTACTTGCGCTTGTAGTTATCACTACCTGCGTTATAGGTACAACTCTCGCAAGATACACCACCAGCGACAGCGCAAGCGATACCGCTCGTGTAGCTAAGTGGGGCATTGAGCTCTCAGTTGGCGGCACACTCTTTGGCAGCGACTATGCAGCAAACAGCGCTACCGAAAATAAGGATGGCATTATAGCAGCAGGAACCTCTCAGAGCGTTTCCGCTAGTGACGCTGCAAATATCGTTGCTCCCGGAACTAAGAACACCACAGGCTTCGTATTCGACATAAAGGGAACTCCTGAGGTTCAGTACGTAGTGAGCGCAACCACCGCAGATAACGAGGATATATATCTCGCAGTAGGCTCTTACGGTATGATGGTAGAGGTTAAGGGACTTAACGCAGCTTCTGACGTTAGAGGCTATTACATCCTCGACGCAGGCGTTTACAGCGAAACCACAGATACCGCATGGGATTCGGCTAAAACGTATTACGAGCTTCGTGACGAAGTTACTCTTACCGAAGCATACTATCCTCTTACTTGGGACGTATCGGCTACCAACATCGCTGGCGCTAACCTCGCGGATCAGAAGAATATCGCAGCTCTTGCAACTACCCTTGCTGAAAAGGTAAGCGCACTTATGGGTAATGCTAACAATCCTTCTGATGCTTCCTTCACTCTTACTTGGGAGTGGGTAATTGACGGAAATGATGAGGCAGATACCGTTCTCGGTAACCTTATCGCGGGTAAGGATAACATCGTTGTAAAGGTTGGTAACGTATATCACGCTATCACCGTTTCCGGTAACGTAGCAACCGCAAACGGCGCTACCGTAGCTAACCTTGACGTTACCTTCAAGTTTAACGTAACCGCTCAGCAGGTTGACTAATTAAATAATTATTACATAACTATTCTTATTTAAAGTGAATTAGTTCATAGGGACTATTCATAAAGTGAAAATCTGACACAAGGAGGTGCAATAATGTCCGAGAAACCTTACGTTGAAGAGCAAAGCTCTAATTCAAGGCTTGCAAGGGTCTTTGAAAGACGTTCGTGGATGTGGATCATGCTTATGGTAAACATCGTATTCATTCTTCTTTTGATGACGATAAGCATTATTGCACTCCGAGTGGATTACAGCTTGCCTGATAAGGCAGACATTCTCTTTATTGTAAGCAAGGATCCCGAGTTTAAAACGGATGACAATAAGGGAGCGTGGTCTACAGGCAGAAACATTGATATCTTCAAGGCTCAATATTCTAACGGTGAGGGTGAGACTTCTGTAGTTTCGTCAGACGGAACTAAGGTCGTAGCCCCCGGAACGCAAACTACGTATAAATTTGCTATGCACAATAGCGGTAATATGGCCGTTGTTTATGCGACAGACTTAGAATTTAAATTGAAGATAGGAAATGAAGTCGTAAGCGCTGAGAATTTTCCTTTGAAAGCGCGGCTCTTTAATTCAAGCGGAGAATATCTTATAGGCGGAGCTAATGAGTGGCTTCCTATTCATAAAGCTACTCTGAACCAGTATTCAAATCAGCTCGGAGCATCCTCATTTGAGGATTTTGAGCTTCAGCTGCTATGGGAAATGGACGGCGGAAACGATGCTATTGATACCCTCTACGGTGATCTTGCCGCGGAGAAGGGTGTGACCCTGACTCTTACGCTTAACACCTATGTGGTAGAGCACGATGATCCGAGAGCCGAGGGCGGAAAGCCGATAAGCTCTGACACCAAGACTCACGAATACGGCGGAACGATTCGCTGGCTCTGGCTTATGCTGCTGTTTATAAACACCGCGGTTATCATATTCTATATCTCTTGGTTAATGAATAAACGACTTCAATCACAAAAGTAAAAAAGGAATAATATTATGAAAAAAATATTTTCTAAATTGACAAAAAAGCATCTCGTTGTAGTATCGGTAGTGCTTATGGTTGCTCTTGTTGTGGGCATGGGCGCTATGACGTATGCGAAATACGTGAGCAGCTACGATGCGGGTACTTATACGGCAACCGCTGCTAAATGGGGCTTCGTAGTTACTGCAAATGCGGATAATCTTTTCGGTGAGAAGTATGCATCCAACGGTACCGGTAACGATAAGTTCGCAACGGTAACTGCTAATGACAATAAAATAGTCGTCAAGGGTTCTGCTGATGCAACATTGGTTGCTCCCGGCACTACGGGTTACCTTGATATTACGGCACAGGGCCAGGCTGAGGTTGCAGCTCAGCTCAATATTAATATTAGTCTTGCAGAAGATAAAATTATTGGCGATGGTGGTGATTACAAGCCTCTCGAGTGGGCTCTTGTATCAGGTACAACAGACCTTAAGGATGCTGTTTGGACAACTGATCCCGAGGCGCTTACTACAACCGCATATTATGAACCCGGACAAACCTCTGACGTAACCTACAGACTCTATTGGCGCTGGACGTTTACGCATGGTTCTACTGAAGCTGAGATTGCTGAGAACAATAAGAAGGATACTGTTATTGGAGCAAAAGTAGCAGCAACAACAGAAACAACTCTTGAAGACATTAAAGAGATTACAGGCCTTACTACTCTTACCGAGGCCCAATACAATGCTTACGTCACTACTCTTGAATTCACAGCAACAGTAGCTATTGAACAGGTTCAGGAAATCCCTACAACCACACCCTAATCTAAAATCTATATCTCCCTTCTTCCCGAGAGGGAGAGGGGAGATAAAATTTTTCATTTAAGGAGGACTTTATGTCTAAAAACGAAAGCACTAATAAAACCGTCGGCGCTTCGACGGATAAAGCTAAGGTAATTGTGAAAAAAGTCCTCAGCGCAATTCTTTACGGCATTTTTGCCATTGTATTCATAGTCGTTTTATGGCTTGGAATTGATAAATTTATTTTAAAATC
>JAFQPL010000037.1 GCA_017411785.1 Clostridia bacterium | reverse complement strand
GGCAACGCCCCATAAAAACGGCGTTTTCTTTTTGCAAAGCTTTTTCTTTTGCGCCTTTTTGTGCCAAAAGAAAAAGCGATGTGGGGGTAGAAGTTAGTTTGTGTTAAGGGTTTTATGTCGCTTTTTTGAAAAAAAGCTCCGCAAAAAACTTTCTTGCAGAAAGGTTTTTGGGAGTTTTCAAAAAAAGTACGCTCGACCGAGACGTGTTCTCGGTTGAGCGTTTTGCTTTTTATCTTGTCGGGGTACACGGTAACAATTTTAATATCACAAACATCGAGCTTGGCTGTCGGCACTGCCGACCCTTTTTCAAGGCTTATTTTTTATCACTTTCTCGTTCGTTTTTTACAAAAACGCAATATTATATATTATTATATGGTAAATTTTCAAAAATTGCTTGACAAAGTGACGGTTTTATGATATCATTTTTAGCATAGTGGAAAAAATTTAAAAAAACAGAGGTGAATTAACTATGAAAACCACATTTTTCAAGGTTGTTGCTCTTCTCGCGTGCCTTTGCATGGTCATAGGCGTATTCGCAGGATGTAGCAATGCGGACAACGGTGACAAGAACGACGGCGCTGCTGCGGGTAACGAAATCGTTATCGGTCTTTCGGGTCCTCTCACAGGCGACGCAGCAGTTTACGGAACGGCAGTTAAGAACTCCGCTCAGATGGCAGTTGACGAGATCAACGCAAAATCCGAAAGCGGCATTACTCTTAAGCTCGTAGCTCTCGATGACGAGCACGACGCCTCCAAGGTAAAGGGCAACTACGCATCGCTTATGTCTCAGGGTATGCAGGTTTCGCTCGGTTGCGTAACCACTAAGCCCGGACTTGCGTTTGCATCCCTCTCCAAGAACGACAACGTATTCTTCCTTACTCCATCGGCATCGGGCGACGATATCGTTAAGTACGATAACGCATACCAGATGTGCTTTGCAGACGCAAACCAGGGTTCTGTTGCTGCATCTTACGTCAACTCCCTTAACCTTTCCAAAATCGGCGTATTCTACAAGTCCGACGACGAGTACTCCAAGGGAATTTACAACAACTTCAAAAAGGTTATCAACTCCGACATTGAAATCGTAGAGACCTCCTTCCTCGGCGACGACAAGGAATTCACTCAGCAGATTTCCATGCTGAAGGATTGCAGCTTCATCTTTATGCCTATCTACTACACTCCCGCCTCTATCTTTATGATGCAGGCTAAGGGTAATATCGCAGACGACGCTATCTACTACGGTTGCGACGGCTTTGACGGTATTGCTTCAATGGGAGAGGACTTTGATATAAGCGCTATTCCTCAGGAAGTAAGCATGCTTTCTCACTTCAACTCCTCGGCTACCGAAGGAAACGCTAAGACCTTTATTGATAAGTACACCGAAAAATTCGGCAAGGATACCCTTAACCAGTTCGGTGCGTCTGCTTACGACTGCGTATACGCTATCTACAATGCAATCAATGCCGCTATAAAGGCAGGTAAGACCGTTAATTCTTCCACCTCGGCTTCTGACCTTTGCGAAATTCTCAAGGAGCAATTCAACGGCGATTTCGCTCTCACGGGCGGAGTTACCGGTGAGAATATAAAGTGGAACAAAGAAGGCGCTTCGCGTCCCGGCTTCGTAGATAAGGAAGCTTCCGCCGTTATCATCAAGAAGGCTTCTTAAATTTCAAACTCAGGTCGCAATTCAAAAATGTTTGCTGACACGGAATTCTGTGTCAGCAAATTATTATATAAATCAAAGTCAGGAATAATTTATGGATTTTTTAGAAACACTTTTGAACGGATTAAGCTTAGGCGGAACCTACGCAATTATAGCGCTTGGCTATACGATGGTATACGGCATAGCAAAAATGCTTAATTTTGCTCACGGTGACATAATAATGGTAGGCTCTTACATAATCTGGTTTACCTTTTTACGCTTGGACTGTCACCCGTCTATATCAATAGCCCTTGCCATAATTTGCTGCGTAATTTTAGGAATAGTGATAGAACGGCTTGCTTACCGTCCCTTGAGAGGCGCGCCGTCTCTTGCCGTGCTTATAACTGCGATAGGCGTCAGCAGTCTTTTGCAGGGCTTACCCGCTATTCTCGATACGATAAGCAAATCCTCAAATAACAGCGCGCTCAAGGAAAAGCTGAGCGGAATATTAAATCCGTTGCCTATACAGGATATGGTTCATACTAATAAGCTCGTTCTGTTTGGCGTTGAATTCCCTATATCAATAAGCGCGTTGGTAACGATACTCATCACCGTAGCAACTATGATTGCTCTTACCGTGTTTATAAAGAAATCGAAAACGGGAAAGGCCATGGTTGCCGTATCGGAAAACCGCGACGCCGCGTTGCTTATGGGTATACACATAAACAAAATAATCGTCGTAACCTTCGCTATAGGCTCTGCCTTGGCAGGAGTTGCGGCAACGCTTATGCTTACCAAGGGAACTCCCGCATCGCCAAGCTTTGGCGCGCTCCCGGGCATCGTAGCCTTCTCTGCGGCGGTAATAGGCGGTATAGGCTCTATCCCCGGAGCAGCTCTCGGAGGATTTTTGATTGGTATCTTAGAGACCTTCTGCAACGCTAACAGCGCCCTCAGCCCCTACAGAAACGCAATCGTTTTCTCGGTGCTTATAATCATACTGTTGTTTAAGCCCTCGGGAATTTTAGGCAACCCAAGGAGGGAAAAGGT
Source organism: Clostridia bacterium (assembly GCA_017411785.1). Classification (GTDB taxonomy): domain Bacteria; phylum Bacillota; class Clostridia; order Oscillospirales; family CAG-272; genus HGM12713. Next base: position 4,475 of record JAFQPL010000037.1, on the reverse strand, counting down.
ATGAGAAAAACCAACGACCTCGGATTGAACAAATCCTTTAAATTTAAAAACTACCTGAACTACACCGTAATACTCGCCGTATTGGCAGTATTAATGATTCTTCAGTTTACAGGCGCAGCGGGTACCGACTTCAACTACAAGATTATGCCAATCGTAATACCGATAGGCGTATACGTTATTCTCGCGCTCTCGCTTAATATGGTTGTAGGCTTTCTCGGCGAGCTCTCGCTCGGTCACGCAGGCTTTATGTGTATCGGAGCGTTCGTCGGAGGAAAGATAGCCTCTCTTCTTGATACGGGTGATAATGCTAATATAAGCGTAATGCTTATCGCGCTTATCCTCGGTGGACTTTGCGCGGCTCTGTTCGGCTTTATCGTGGGACTTCCCGCTCTCCGTCTGCGAGGCGACTATCTTGCTATAGTAACCCTCGCCTTTAATATGATAATTACCGACGTTATAAAGGAAATACCTTTTTTTGCCAAGGGTTCAAACCTTCCAACCCCTTCGTTAAAGGACGAATACAACTATATTATAATCTTCGCGATAATTTTGATAACTCTTGCGGTTATACAAAATTTTGCGCGAAGCAAGCACGGACGCGCTATAATGTCAATCAGAGACAACGAAATAGCGGCTCGTACTATGGGAATAAACATAGTAAAGTATAAGCTTACCGTATTTACGATTTCGGCGTTCTTTGCGGGAATTGCAGGTGTGCTTTGGAGCTACTATCAGCCTGGAATAAATTACGAAATGTTCAAGTATAACGTATCTATAGAAATACTCGTAATGGTTGTTCTCGGAGGAATGGGAAGCGTCAACGGCTCTATCCTTGCAGCTGCGCTTATAACCTTTATCAACAACTACGGCAAATTCAGTGAGGAATCCTTTGCTCCCTACCGTACGGTTCTCTACGCCTTAATTCTTATCATCGTAGTTATCTACCGAAACGCGCCGGGGCTCAAGGGCTTCAGAGAAAAGTACAATATGAAGGACCTTTTCGCAAAGATCTTCAAGAAAAAGACCTCGCAGGAGAAGCTTGAGGATATAGCCGACAAGGAGACAAAAAAGAGTGAAAAATCCGACAAAAAGGAGCAAAAGCTCTCAAACAAGGTTTCTAAGAAAGCCGCTAAATCAGCTAAAAACGCCAAAAAGGAGGATCGATAATGGCAAAGTACACTGAAAACGATCGAATTTTTGACGAAAACGGCAGAGAAATAGTATTAAAGACCGAGCATCTTTCGATAAGCTTCGGCGGACTTAAGGCGGTAAACGACGTAAACCTTGAGATCAAAAAGGGTCAGCTTTACGGTCTTATAGGCCCTAACGGAGCGGGAAAAACCACGGTATTCAATCTTCTTACAGGTATTTATAAGCCGACAGAAGGAAAAATATTTCTTTGCGGCGAGGACATTACAGGCCTCGACCCTATAAAAATAAACAAAGCGGGTATAGCGCGTACCTTCCAGAATATCCGTCTTTTCAGCAACCTTACAGTGCTTGAAAACGTTATGGTAGGTCTCTCAAATCAAATAAAATGCTCGGTCGCCGAATCTATATTAAGGCTTCCCCGCCACTCAAAATCCGAAAAGGATTTCAGAAAAAGCGCGCACGAGCTTCTTAAGCTATTTACGCTTGACGAATACGCAGATCAGCTCGCATCAAATCTGCCCTACGGAAAACAAAGAAAGCTTGAAATTGCCCGAGCTATGGCAACTAACCCGACGCTTCTTTTGCTCGACGAGCCTGCGGCAGGTATGAACCCTAACGAAACGCAGGAGCTTATGAACGATATCTCTTACATAAGAAAGCATTTCGATATGACTATTCTTCTTATCGAACACGATATGCGACTTGTAAGCGGCATCTGCGAGCAGCTCACAGTGCTTAATTTTGGCACCGAGCTTGCAAAGGGTGACACATCAGAGGTTCTTAACGACCCTGAGGTCGTTAAGGCATATCTCGGTGAATAATTACCACAAGGAGTATTATTTATGGCAGAAACATTACTTGAAGTTAATAACCTTGCGGTAAGCTACGGCGTAATTCGCGCGCTGAAGGGCATCTCGTTTCACGTTGACAAGGGTGAGATAGTTTCACTCATAGGAGCGAACGGAGCGGGAAAAACGACCACTCTTCAAACGATTACAGGCCTTCTTCGCCCCGTATCAGGCAATGTGATATTCAAAGGCAATGACCTTACTCACGTTCCCGCGCACAAAATAGTTTCCATGGGTCTCGGACACGTTCCCGAGGGAAGAAAGATTTTCCAAGGCCTCAGCGTTTACGATAATCTTCTTCTTGGCGCATACACACGCAAAAGCAAAGCAGAGATAGAAGAAAATATGGAGCTTGTTTTCCGTCTTTTCCCCCGTCTTTTAGAGCGAAAGAAACAGCTTGCGGGCACTCTTTCAGGCGGTGAGCAGCAGATGCTTGCAATAGGCAGAGCGCTTCTCTCAAACCCCGAAATGATAGTTCTTGACGAGCCTTCAATGGGTCTTTCTCCCCTTCTCGTTACCGAAGTGTTTGAGATAATCAAAACACTGCAAAATGAGGGAAAAACGGTTCTTCTCGTTGAGCAGAACGCAAAAAAGGCTATGTCTATAGCCGACCGAGTTTACGTTCTCGAAACGGGTATGATAACAATGGAGGGACCTGCCTCAGAGCTTATCAACAACGAAAACATCAAAAAAGCATATCTCGGAGAATAATTTAAACAACAAAAAAATCTCCTCGTTCCAAAACGGAACGAGGAGATTTTTTATTACTTCTTCTTAAACACAGTTTTTATAATAGTTGATAACTTCGGGGGCATACCGTAAAGAAGAACGCCTACACGGTAGATCTTTGCGGAAAGCACGCCGATTCCAACGGTTGACGCAACGAGAATTGCAATCGAAATAACGATCTCATACCACGCCACCGTGCTCATACAAATTCTCGTAAACATAGCCATAGGCGAGGTAAACGGAATGTAGGAGCATATGAGTATTGCTATATTGTCAACAGAACCGCTGGTCATTGAGAAGATAACCACCATAAAGGCGATGATAAATAAGAATGATATCGGCATAACAGAGGTGTTGATATCCTCAAGCTTGGATGCTGTAGAACCGATCGCTCCGTAAAGGAAAGCATAAATAAGAAAACCGAGCACAAAGAAAACGATGAGGTAAATGAATAGTTCAACGGGAATGTCAAAGATAGAGGCTATGAGAGGATTGGATAGAGCTTCTTTGTTAAGGTTGTAAAGCAGAATTGCCGTACCAAACACGAGTACGAGCTGAGAAAAGCCTGCAATACAAGAAGCAAGCACCTTTCCGAACATCATGCTTGTGGGCTTTGCGCTCGTTACGAGAAGTTCCATCGCGCGCGAGCTCTTTTCGGTTGCAACGTTGGTGGCAACCATCTGTCCGTAAAGCATAATTACCATATACAGAGCAAAGATCATTATGTAAGTATAGAAAAAGTTTTGCATCTGATCCTTACCAAGCGTTTCGGTGCCGCTTTCGATCTGTACGGACATGATCTCACCTGCCTGCTCGGGCGTAAGTCCGTTCTGTACCATAGCATTCACACGGTATACCTCTTGCAGCACGGTGTCTGCCATGACGGTATTGCTATCGTACATCGAAAGGTTGTTTACGTAGTAGGTATAGGAGGATGCGCTGTTCATTACAAAGGCGCACTCCGCATTGCCCGATATTATTTCATTCTTCAGCTCGTCAACACTGCCCTCCGCGACCTTTACGTCATAATCGGTAAAAGCATTTCCGAAATACTCTTTGACGATAGCCGCAAGGCTTTCATCCTCGGCATAAACAAGCATCGTAGGAAGATCGGTTGACGTTGTATCACCCTCACCGTCCGATTCAAATGCCGCAACGATATTTGGAATAAACATAACAACGGCTATCGCAACAACCAAAAACACCGTTATTCCAACAAACATCTTGTTTCTGAGATAGCCCTTCAGCTCAAATTTAAGTATTTTACCAAACTGCTTCATTGTCCTGCCTCCTTACACCTGCGCGCCCGCGTACTCTACGAAAATATCGTTGAGAGAAGGCTCAAAAACCTTTATTTCGTCAACATCATAATTTTCTACGAGCCGTTTCATCATAGACTGCTTTTCATCGGGAGAGTTAAGCTGAATAAGCAGAGTTCCGTCCTCACGCTCAGTGCAAATATCTCCGAGGTCTGCCATTATTTTTTCGGAGACTTGGGTACTTACCACAAGCTTATCGCGCGGGTATGCTCGTTTGATCTCATGGAGATCTCCGCTGATAGCAACCTTGCCCGCGTTGATGATGGCAATACTGTCGCAAAATTCCTCTATGTAGCTCATCTGATGGCTTGAAAACAGAACTATCTTTCCTTTTGATATCTGCTCCATGACCACATCCTTGAGAAGCATTGCGTTTACGGGGTCGAGTCCCGAGATTGGCTCGTCAAGGATAACGATATCGGGATCG
>JAFQPL010000036.1 GCA_017411785.1 Clostridia bacterium | reverse complement strand
TATTGGTGGGAACAATAGGGCTCGAACCTATGACCCTCTGCTTGTAAGGCAGATGCTCTCCCAACTGAGCTATGCTCCCATTTGCGTTCCTTCTTCATCCGAGCGCCTTAATATTTTAACACATTCTTTTTTCCTTGTCAAGACCTTTTCACCATTTTTTTATTTATTTTCCATCTTTTTTATTCGACCTTTTATTTAACTTTTATTTATTGATTTTTGCTTTTTTATGTGCTATAATGATTATATATTATTCTTTGCTTTTTATGAGGAACTATATGAACAAAAAGGAAAAAAACTTTAATCCTGAAATGATGGAGGAAAAAACTCTCTCTTCCAAAACCATCTTTGACGGAAAGATTATTCATTTACATCTTGACGATATTCTCCTTCCTGACGGAAAGGTCGGCTTTCGTGAATACTGCACTCATAACGGTGCTGTCTGCGTTATTCCGTTAGATTCTGATGGCAACGTTATCTGCGTTCGACAATACCGTTATGCTATCGGCAAGCCCTTACTTGAAATCCCTGCGGGAAAGCTTGACTCTCCCACCGAAGACCCCGACGATGCTGTTCGCAGAGAGCTTCGCGAGGAAACGGGCGCGACCTCGGAAAAGATCACTTTTCTCGGTCTTTATTACGGTTCTCCCGCCCTTTTGAACGAAAAAATTTACATGTATCTTGCGGAGGAGCTTTCCTTTGGGGTATCCTCGCCTGACGAGGATGAATTTTTGGAGGTCATACGAATTCCTCTCGAAAAGATGGTCGATATGGTTCTTAACGGTGAGATCGAAGACGGAAAAACGCAATCCGCGGTTCTTCGCGCGCAGGCTATGCTTGAAAGGAGGTAACCGATATGTCGCCCTTCCTTATCATACTGCTTATAATACTCCCAATTTTAACTATCATCGCCCTTTATATTTTTCTCACACTTCCCCGAATTTTCGATTCGGCAAACATGGATCTGCTTAAAATCGACTATGCTCACCGAGGCCTTCATAATAACAAAGCCCCTGAAAATTCTCTTTCGGCATACTCACGTGCTATTGAACAAGGCTTTGGAATTGAAATTGACGTTCAGCTTTCATCCGACGGAAAAATATTTGTATTTCATGATGAAACACTCAAGCGCATGTGCGGTTGTGAAAAGAAGCTCTCAGAGCTTACCTCGGATGAACTGAAAAAACTTAACCTTGCCGACACCGACGAATGCATTCCAACTCTTGATGAGGTTCTTGAATTAGTTGACGCAAGAGTTCCTTTACTCATCGAAGTAAAATACTATTCGCGAACAAAGGAGCTTTGCGAGCTTCTCGCAACACGTCTTGATTCATATATCGGCTCCTTCGCAATCCAATCCTTTGATCCGCGTGTTCTTCGCTATTTCAAAAAAAAGCGGCCAAAATTTGCGCGAGGCCAGCTTGTTGGAAAAATGAAAATAAAAAAAGGAGACAACCCCTTTATAGCCTTTTTTCTCCGTCATCTTTTATTGAATTTTCTATCGCGTCCCGATTTTATCTCTATCGAATCCAATCACACCAGAGAGCTTGGGTTTATTCTCGGGACCGAGGTTTTCAGAGCAAAGGCGTTTATATGGACTGTGCGAAGCAAAAAGCAGCAGCTTTTCTTTCACCGTCAAAGATACTATACTATATTTGAAGGCTTTGAGCCAAACTGAACAAAAACATTTAGAAAGGATTTTTTACTATGAGCAATAGATGCTTTAAAAGTGCTGATATACTTCTTCCCGACTTTTCCAAGGTCGATGCAAAAAAATGGGCGGTCGTAGCCTGTGACCAATTTACAAGCGAGCCTCACTATTGGGAGGCAGCTGATAAGGAGGTCGGCTCAGAGCCTTCTACGCTTCGCATAATTTTACCCGAGGTTTATCTCTCGGAAACCGAAAAAAGAATTCCCCATATAAACTCCACTATGGAAAAATATTTTAACGACATCCTTATTTCTCACCCCGACGCTATGATCTACACTGAACGCGTTCAGTCTGACGGAACTGTGCGCCGCGGTATCGTTATGGCGATCGATCTTGAAGCTTACGACTTTACTAAGGGCGCAAGCTCTCTTATAAGGGCTACCGAGGCGACGGTTATAGAGAGGATCCCACCCCGTGTGGCAATAAGAAAGGACGCTCCTATTGAGCTTCCTCACGTTATGCTTCTTATTGACGATCCCAAAAAAACCGTTATTGAGCCTCTTTCGGCAGAATCCTGTCCCGATGTTGCTTACGATACCCCTCTTATGTTAGGTGGCGGAAGCATTGTTGGCAGATTCTTAAGCGAAGATGCAAAGGTCAGAGTCTCGGACGCGCTTGATGCGCTTATTACCCCTGCCGCAATGGAAGAGCGTTACGGCGACGCATCTCTCGCGCCTCTGCTTTTTGCCGTGGGTGACGGAAATCACTCGCTTGCCACAGCAAAAACCATATACGAGGGACTGAAATCGGAGCTTGGCGAGGAGGCTTTGTCTCATCCCGCGCGCTATGCTCTTATTGAGGTTGTAAACATTCACGATGAAGCTATGAAATTTGAGCCTATATACCGCGTAGTATTCGGAGTTGATTCCAACGACCTTATATGCGAGCTTGAAAAATATCTCTCTTCCCTTTGCGGTGACGCTCCATCTCAACGCATTGAATACCTTTGTGCCGACAGAAGCGGTGTACTTATTGCAAATACACCCTGCCGTCAGCTTACAGTAGGTACTCTTCAGGATTTTATAGACTCCTACGTTGCTTCTCACGAGGGCGCAAGCGTTGACTACATTCACGGCGAATCCTCTGTTAAAAGTCTTATATCCGAAAGCTCCGTTGGCTTCATCTTCTCGGGAATGAGCAAATCCGAGCTTTTCAAAACGGTAATATACGACGGTGCGCTTCCGAGAAAAACATTTTCTATGGGACATGCCGAAGACAAGCGATATTATATTGAATGTCGCAAAATAAAATAATTTAAAATGAGTATGAAAGATTCATGGGAAAAGCTTTACTCCGAATGCTCATCATGCAGAGCCTGTCCTCTGTGCGAAACTCGGACCAACTGTGTTTTTGGCGTGGGAAGCAAGTGCTCCGATATTCTGTTTGTCGGCGAAGCGCCAGGTGACAACGAGGACAAAAGCGGAGTTCCCTTTGTCGGTCGCGCAGGAAAGCTTCTTGACGAATATCTTTGCGAAGTCGGAATTTGCCGTGATAACGTGTATATCACTAATATTTTAAAATGCCGACCGCCTAAAAACCGCGATCCTCTTCCATCCGAGGAAGATGCGTGCATTGCTTATCTTGAACGCCAGATCGCTTTACTGCAGCCTAAGCTTATCGTATGTCTTGGCAGGATCTCAGCTATGAGACTTATATCTCGAAATTTCAAGATAAGCCGTGAGCATGGCTTATGGTTTGATTACAACGGAATTCCGATAACCGCAGTTTACCACCCTGCCTTGCTTCTGCGAGATCCGCGAAAAAAGGGTGAAATGCTTATCGATATGCAAAATATCCGTAAGCGTATTGACGAAATTTAAGCTTGTTTTGGGAGATTTATTTTGGATTTTTCAGGATTTTTTTACATGGTACTAACTATGTTCGTCGTACTTATCGTGGGATTTATTCTTGGTAAGACACGAATAATAGACGAGGTTTCCTCAAAGGGACTCTCAAGGCTTATAGTTATGGTCGCTCAACCCGCGCTTATAATAAGCTCTATAACCTCGGCAAAATATTCACTTGACAATTTAAAGCTTGCTCTTTTAGGTCTCGGATTTTCTCTTGCGATGCACTGTATTCTGGCGTTGCTCGCGCGCATTCTTTGCATGCGGATAAAAAGCTTTGACGAGCGAAAGATAACAGAATTTGCAATTGTTTTCGGCAACACGGGATTTTTGGGAATTCCGCTCTTCTCCGTGCTTTTCCCTGAAAACGGCGCTTTTGTAAGCTCGTTTTTTATGGCGGGCTTCAATATCCTTTTATGGATAATCGGTCTCGGCATAATTGCACGCGGCCGTGATGACATTAAGCTCACGGCAAAAAAGATATTTATAAACAAAGGAACGGTTGCAAGCCTCATAGGCTTCATAATCTTCCTTGTTCCTGCAATTCCCGCCTGCTCTTCCTTTGAATTGCCAACATTCTTAAGAACCGCACTTACTTATATCAGCGGTCTTTGTACGCCCATATCTATGCTTCTCGCAGGAGCGCTTATCGCAAGAAAAAGTCTTAAAACGATTTTTTCTTCGGCAAAAATATATTATCTTATCTTAATGCGACTTGCTTTAATTCCAATCATATTTTGCTTTTTGCTTAAGATATTCGGATTTTCGGATTTTTGGGTTATATTCCTTACGGTTGCGCTCGGTCTCCCGTCTGCCACCTCAACTATAACCTTCGCCGAGGTCTTTGACACCTCGCCCGAATATGCCGCGCAGTGCGTCGGAGCAACAACGCTCTTTTCTATTGCAACCATGCCATGCGTGGTTTTACTGGCAAAATGGATTTGCTCGCTGAACATCTCACTGCTTCAACTTTTTTAAAAAATTTTCAAAAACTACTTGACAAAGCGCTATCCGAGTGCTAAACTAATTTTATCAAACTAAAGGAGATTAGGTAAAAATGAACCGCAATTTCGCAAACGTATACTTTAGCCTTTATTTTTATTACTTTAGCTGTAATAAATAATAAGGGTGTTTTGTTGCGAAATTTGGTAATTTTACCAAGCTTTAGAGATTTAATTGATTAAATTTTAAAGCCTCTCGGACAAGCGCCGAGAGGTTATTTTGTTTTTGCTCTCGGTTCTTTTCCGAAGGTAAAAATGAAAAGGAGTTTTTAAAAATGATTGCAGTTCTTAAAAGTGGTACTAACGACAAACAAATTGACAACCTTTCATCCTGGCTCAAAGCTCAAGGGCTTGATGTTCACATATCAAAAGGCAGTGAGCACACCGTAATAGGCCTTATCGGCGACACGAGCAAGGTTGACGCGGAGCTGATTGAAAGCCTTGAAATAGTTGAAAGTGTAAAGCGCATAAGTGAGCCGTTTAAAAGCGCAAACAGAAAATTTCACCCCGACGATAGCATAATTCAGGTTGGAAACACCTCAGTCGGAGGAAATACGTTTGCAATTATGGCAGGTCCTTGCTCTGTTGAGAGCGAGGAGCAGGTTATGGAAATTGCAAAAGCCGTCAAGAAAGCGGGAGCAACAATGCTCCGCGGCGGAGCTTTCAAGCCTCGCACATCGCCTTATGACTTCCAAGGTCTCAAGGCAGACGGAATAGAATTTTTACTTGAAGCAAAAAAGGAAACAGGTCTTCCGATAGTTACCGAGATAATGAACGCAAACCATCTCTCGCTCTTTGAGGATGTTGATGTTATTCAGGTAGGAGCGAGAAATATGCAAAATTTTGAGCTTCTCAAGGAGCTTGGCAAAACCAACAAGCCTATTTTGCTCAAACGCGGACTTGCTAACACCTTAAAGGAGCTTCTTATGTCTGCGGAATATATTATGGCGGGGGGAAATGAAAACATTATTCTCTGCGAGCGCGGTATAAGAACCTTTGAGACCTACACAAGAAACACGCTTGACTTATCCGCAGTCCCTATGCTCCGTGAGCTTACTCATCTTCCTGTTATTATCGACCCCTCACATGCTACGGGCGTTGCTCGCCTTGTTAAGCCCATGGCTCTTGCCGCTGCTGCTTGCGGTGCAGACGGTCTTATGATCGAGGTTCACAACGATCCTGTTCACGCTCTCTGTGACGGAGCGCAATCCTTAACTCCCGATGCCTTTGCCGATGTTACTCACTCAGTAAAAAAAGTATTGAAAGCACTTTCGGAGGATTGATATGACTGTTGGAATTTGCGGACTCGGCCTTATCGGAGGTTCTATGGCTAAAGACTATAAAGAGGCGGAGCATAAAATCTACGCCTTTGACATAGATGCTTCAACGCTTGGATTTGCCTCTATATCAGGAATCATTGACGGCGAGCTTAACGAAAAAAGTATAAAAGAATGTGAGCTTATATTTATAGCACTCTATCCTGCCGCCGCTATAAATTATTTAAAGAAATTTGCCCCGCTCATAAGCAAAAGCACTGTGGTAATTGACCTGTGCGGAACAAAAAGAAACATATGCGAATGTGGCTTTGAGCTCGCCGAAAAATACGGTTTTACCTTTGTTGGCGGTCATCCTATGGCGGGAAAGCAATTTTCGGGTATAAAGTACTCAAGAGCTAACCTTTTTAAAAACGCTCCTATGGTATTAGTTCCTCCCGTCTTTGATGATATCGCGTTTCTCGACAAGATCAAATCATTGCTCGCTCCCGCGGGCTTTGGTAAATTATCAGTAACAACAGCCGAAGAACATGACAAGATGATAGCCTTTACATCTCAGCTTGCCCATGTAGTTTCAAACGCTTATGTAAAAACTCCCACCGCTCAAAACCACAAGGGATTCTCAGCAGGCAGCTACAAGGATCTCACAAGAGTAGCGTGGCTTAATGAGAATATGTGGACCGAGCTTTTTATCGAAAACAAAGAACCCTTGCTCTTTGAGCTTGAATATATAATAAATTCTCTCACCGAATATAAGGAAGCTATCGAAAAAGAGGACGCCGAAGCGCTCCGCTCGTTGCTTCGTGACGGAAGAATCGCCAAGGAAAAGGTTGATGGCTAACGTATAATATACTATTTGTAAATGAGGAATCAAAATGAAAACCGTAACAGTAAACGCCTCCGTATCCTATAAAATTTTAATAGAAAAAGGTCTGCTCAAAAACGCAGGAAAATATATAAAGGAATGCTTTGGTGAAGTAAAGCTTTGCATAGTTACCGATGATACGGTTGATGCTCTCTATGCTTCGGCTGTTGAAGCAGCATTAACCTCAGAGCAGCTCCCTTTTATCAAATTCGTAATTCCCCACGGCGAAGCCTCTAAAAATGCTGAAAATCTCGTTTCTCTGCTTGAGCTTATGGCAGAAAACCGTCTTACCAGAGCAGACGCGATCATTGCTCTCGGCGGAGGTGTTGTCGGAGATCTCGCAGGCTTTGCCGCAGGAATTTATCTGCGAGGTATACGCTTTGTTCAGATACCCACTACCCTTCTTGCAATGGTTGATTCCTCTGTCGGAGGAAAAACTGCCATCGACCTTAAGGCAGGCAAAAATTTAGCAGGCGTTTTCCATCAGCCCTCTCTCGTTCTTTGCGATCCAAACGCGCTCAATACGTTGCCAAGCAATGTCTTTTCTGACGGATGCGCCGAGGTAATAAAATATGGAATCATAAATGACAGAGAGCTTTTTGATACACTAAAGCTCGGAATACGTGAAAACATTGAAGAAATCATTGAGCGTTGTGTTTCTAACAAGGCTCACATCGTGGAGCTTGACGAATTTGACAACGGTACACGTCAGCTTTTAAATCTCGGACACACCGTGGGACATGCCATAGAGCTTTGCTCAAGCTTTACCGTCTCCCACGGAAGCGCAGTCGCAATAGGTACTGTTATTGCAACAAAGATAGCTTATTCACTCAACCTTTGTACAAAAACCGAGCTTGACGAGACCGTCGCTCTTATTTCGGCTCAAGGACTTCCCACAAGATCTCCTTACAGTGCCTCCCAGCTTGCAAAAGCCGCTACTGCCGATAAAAAGCGTTCGGGCGACACCATAAACTTTGTTATTCCCTACGGCATAGGAAATTGCGAGCTTATGAAAATAAAGGTATCCGATCTTGAAGAATTTATAATGAAAGGAATTTGATGCAATGCGAGCGATCCTTTCTCAATCATCACCGCACGGTAAAATATCCGCTATCGCTTCAAAATCGGTAGCGCACCGTCTGCTTATATGCTCCGCCTTTGCCGATAAGCCGTCACTTATCCGCTGTGAGCAACTGAATGAAGATATAAACGCAACAATCGACTGTCTTTGCGCTCTTGGCGCTTCTATTCAAATACACACGCCTTATATTGAGGTAACCCCTATTTCCGTTCTTAATAAAAAAGCGATCCTTCCGTGTAACGAAAGCGGCTCTACTTTACGCTTCCTTTTGCCGATCTGCGCATCGCTTAACGGAGATTTTACATTTGAAATGCGGGGACGGCTGTCTGAAAGACCTCTTGCACCTCTAGACAGTGTTCTTATTTCACACGGAGCAAAAATAGAAAAAATCGCGCCCGACAAGCTTTGCGTAAGCGGTTCTCTTTCGGGAACTTCATATGAAATCGCGGGCAATGTTTCCTCGCAATTTATTACAGGACTCATTCTTGCCCTCTCTCTCTCAAAAACAAAATCAACAATAAAAATAACAGACCGTC
>JAFQPL010000008.1 GCA_017411785.1 Clostridia bacterium | reverse complement strand
GGTATGCCGTGTTTGCTTTTGTGTCAACAAATGCAGTGCTTCGTATGCTTTAATTAAAGGCTACAAGCAAATTTCTGTTTGTTTGCAAACAAATGGCTTGCACTAACTCAAGCCTCCCTTTACACAAGGGCGGCTTAGCCTAAACCGATTATTTATCGTGTTGTTTTGATAATATGCAATTCAATTCATATAAAGCAGTCTTGTTAGAATCCCATTGCAATCTTTCTCTTGCTTCTTTGTATGGGAGCCAAACAAGTTCTGTATGTTCATGTGATAAAACAAGCTCGGCGTTACATTCAAAGCCGAATGAATATTCGGGAATGACATACATATCATCAGACCAACCATAAAGGTGTCTGTGAGGGAATATTTCAACAGGAATATAGCACATCGACTTTAACGAAATAATATTGTTTGCAGTTATACCGCCTTCTTCAATTATTTCTCTTTTTGCCGCATCTTTGGGCGTTTCTTTATCTTCACCACCCCCGGCAATAAATTGCCATTGGTCATAATCTGAACGATGTAAGACACAGTACATAAGGATTCCATTTTGATACTTATATGGGAGCGCAAGTATTTGAAATGGTGCTCTCATAACAATCTCCTTTATCACAAGCTAAAAATGAATATCAAACAATTTCCATACTCCTATTATAGCACAAAAACCGCAGAAAATCAATCTGCGGTTTTTGTTTTTCGTCGATAGGATAAAACTGTCCTTTAGGGTACGCCCCCATCGAGACGGTCTCTTTTTATCTTTACTATTTATTTCAGGTCTTATAAATTATTCAACCTCGATGGTAACTTCCTCAACGGGAGCTTCCTCAACGGGAGCCTCTTCAACAGGAGCTTCCTCAACAGGAGCAGCCTCAGCAGGAGTAGCCTCTGCATATGCGTAAGCCTCCTCGGTATAAGTCTCCTCAACGGAAGCCTCAACTGCGGGAGCAGCCTCAACAGGATCAGCGTCAACCGCGGTCTCCTTTACTCTGGGGAAAGGAGCGTAAGCGATGAGAGTGTAAAGAAGGCTGAATCCTGTGCATGCGCCTATAGCAACAATAAACGCCTCACCCAAGCAAGCGCCAAAGCCCTTGTACAAGGGGTTAGGCATGGGCTGACCAAAGGCATCAAGCTGATTAATAGTTGTTCCGGGGATCAACATAAACTCAGTTTCAGTCTGCGTAGCAAACATGATCAAGCCGAGAATGATGGGCAGGAGAATGAAAAGAACTCCGATAATAACCGTAAACACGATCGAAACAGCATGACTGTACTTGCCCTTTACATCCTTCTTTATGTCGCCCGCTCTTGAAAGGAAGAGGTGGAACTTGAAGCCGCCGAGAGACCAGATAAATGTCGTAAGAGCAGCTACTACATAAAGAACGTTAAGCACAAAGGTCACAAACGTAAGAATTATGTAGAACAAGAAAAGGAAAGGCCAAGAGAGGAAATAGATAATAGCCTCTGCCGCGCCTCTAACCTCATTCTTTTCTCTGCGGATAAGTCCGTGAACCTGCTCAAACGGGTATGCCAATACGCCTACGATAAAATCGAAAACGTAAATAACAGCCGCAGTCAAAAAGCTGATAAGAACGTAGGGAAGCTGGCAAAGTCCTACTACAACAGCGAAGAAGGGATGCAATGCCTTATACTTCTTGAACTTGAACGACTCTTTAAAAAGCGTCGTCATGCCTTTTGAAAAATCAACGTTTAAAAATAGCATAATTTCTCCTTTTTTCTATTTGTTTTTTAGGCAGAAAACTGCCTCAACAGTCATTATAGCAAAAAAGTGAAGATTTGTCAAGGGTTATTGTTATTTTATATAAAAAAATTGATTGTTGCTTGACTTTTTACTTCATATATGCTAAAATGTTTTTGCAAAAGATTTTATTATTTTTTTAAGAATCGAGGTCCAAAATGAAATTCATGAATTCTTTAAAAAAAGCTTTAGCTTTAATTCTCGCTTTGGCAATGCTTCTCTTAGCTTGCTCATGCTCCTCAAAGAAAAACGAGGATACCGAAGCACCGACAGATGAGACCGAGGAGGAGACCGAATCTCAAACCGAGACCGAGCCTCCGCTCGCTAAAACCGATATTCTCCTTTCGGGAGAAAAGCCCTTCCGTATAGTATTTTCGGACGGATACAAAACTCTCGCAACGAAGATCTTCGATAAGCTCGTTGCTCTCGACAAAAACTTTAAGACAGGAAAATATCCTCTTGTCTTAGACACCGCGACCCCCGCAGACGATACTCCCGAAATTCTGATAGGCGCAACTAACCGTTCCGCTACCGAGGAAGCCAAAAAGCTTATAACCGAGGAAGGAAGCTTTTACGCTATCTACTCAACCGAAAAGGCAATAGCTCTGTACGCGGCTAACGAAGCGGGCATAGAAGCGGGAATCAAGGACCTTTTAACAGGATTTTCCAAAAAAGGCACACAGGTCGTTTATAACGGCGCGAAGGGCAATTACGCCAAGGAATACGATAACGCTATCGACGCGGCTTCCCTTCTTGAAGCTCTCGCAAACGCGGCAAGAACAAAGAAGCTTCCCGTACATAATATTTCTGTTTACTCGGCAGACGGCATAAGCAACACCTCGATAAACGGCGGAAATCCCTGCCAGAACTGCTATTCGGTAACAAAGGTATATTGCGTTACCGCGATAGGAATGTTATATGATGAAGGAAAGATCAAAACCACCGACACGATAGGTCAGATATTCGCCGATGAAATAGCAGCATACGGCGTTGACACAGCAAAATGGGCTGATATAACGGTACACGACGTTATGAAGCACAAAGCGGGCTTTACTCAGGGCGGATTCCTTGATATCGACTCACAGGACGCAACAAAATGGGGCAGCCAGGACTACCTCAAATTAGTTCTTGAGGCAGAGCTTGACGGTAAGAAGGGATACAAATACACCGACGGCGCGTACTATCTTATATCAAGAATAGTAACTAAATTAAGCGGTCAGGGGCTCGACGAGTTCCTCGCGGAGCGTCTCTTTAACAAGACAAACTGCCGTGAATACGCGTTTGCTTGCTGTCCTCAGGGCTATCCGATAGGCGCGACGGGACTCTATATAAGAAGCGAGGACGTTACCAAGCTTGGAAGAATATACCTCGACGGCGGAAAATACAACGACCAACAGATAATATCTAAGGAATGGGTAGACACCGTGCTTGAGAAAGGCTACGAGCTTAACAAATCGGGAGAGGGCTACGCAAAGGGCGGTATGAGAGGTCAGAACCTCTACATAAACTTTGAGAAGAACGTTTCTGTCGCATGGCACTCCTATGCGGATAACTCGCTCGGTGAAACACTTCACGCATATATAGCAAAATAAAGCCGCTTACAAGGTTTTTATTAGTTAAAGTCGACAAAAAAGCCTTGACTTTGCCACGAAAATATGCTATAATGACCTTGTATCAAATCTTAATATAAATTTAGCGAGGCACCAAAATGAAATTTACAAAATTTGCAAAAAGGATCTTATGCTTACTTTTAGTATGCGCAACACTCTTTGCGGTTGCATCGTGCGCGGCGGATGACGGCGTTGAAAGCGGCTCGGGCTCGGAATCGGGCTCCGAATCATCGGCGTCAACAAACAAAGCCAATTCAACCGACATAGTTCTTTCGGGAACCCCCGCCTTCCGCATAGTTTATTCGTCGGCATATAAATCCTCTGCCGAGAAGATAGTTAAAAAGCTTGCAAGCCTTGATAAAACTCCAAACAAGTACGTTGCGGCTCAGGATACGGTTCAGGCTGCAGACGGTACGCCCGAAATAGTTATAGGCGCTACCAACCGTCCCGCGACCGAGGAAGCTAAAAAGCTCGTAAGCAAAAAGAGCGGCTACTACGCAATCTACGTGACCGATACCGCTATAGCGGTCTACGCAAGCGCAAAGGAAGGCATTGAGGCGGCAATCGATGCTTTGATAAAGAAGATATCGTTAAAGAACGGCTCAGTCGTATACGATAACTCCAAGGGCAACCTTACAGGCAAATACACGACCGCTTCAAGCGCTTCGCAGAGCGCGTCGGCAACCAAGCCCGTTGAAAAGCCCCAGGTAGCTCCGATAGCAAAGACCACCGCGATAGCTAAAACCGATATCGACGCTACCGCATTGCTTAACGCTCTTGTAGGCGCGGCAGGCTCTAAGGCGTACAGCGTAGCGGTTTCCTCTACCGACGGAATTCAAACCAAGGCAAAGAGAGACCTCAATCCTCACAACACCTACTCGGTTTCCAAGGTATTCTGTGTTACCGCGATAGGTATGCTCTACGACGAGGGCAAGATAAAGGTAACGGATACGATAGGAACCATCTTCAAGGATGAGATAAAGGCTTACGGAATAGACGAGAACAAGTGGAAGAATATCACCATCCACGACGTTCTGAAGCACAATATAGGCTTTACTCAGGGCTCGCTCCTCGATATCGACGTTTACGCAAGCGAATGGAAGAACTGGGATAAGGACTTCCTCAAGATAGTTCTTAACTATAAGATCGACGGTAAGAAAACCTATAAATATTCCGACGCCGCTTACTATCTTATCTCAAGAGTAGTTGCAAAGATAAGCGGACAGAAGCTTGACGTATATCTCAAGTCACGTCTTTTCGATAAGTGCGATTACAAGGATTACACAATAACCAAGTGCCCCGAGGGACACCCGATAGGAGCAACGCAGTTCTTCCTTCGCCCCGAGGACGTAGTTAAGCTTGGAAGAATATACCTCAACGGCGGAACCTATAACAACCAGCGCATAATTTCGCAGGATTGGGTAAACCAGGTTATCGACAAGGGCTACGAGCTTAATTCCTCAAACAACGGCTACGGCAAGGGCGGTATGAGAGGACAGTACCTCTACGTAAACTTCAAGCACAACGTAGCAGTAGCATGGCTCTCCGAGACAGACGACGGAACGTCAGCGCTTGGCAGCAAGCTCAGAAGCTATATGACCTGATCTTACAATAAAAAAAGGAGAATCTCAAAAGGGCTGTACTCTTAAGGACAGTTTTAAGTTCAATAGAATATAGTACCTACCGACAGGAAAAGGACAGAGAATGTTTTTACATTCTCTGTCCTTTTTTCTTGACAAGCACTGCATTTGTAGACACAAATGCAAATGTAGTGAAGTTTTCGCTTACGCGAAAGTGAAGTTGCTTTGCAGTGACGTTCGTGCTATCGCACGCGTGAAGTTAAGTTTGCCCACTTTGCCGAAGGCAAAACTTCACTATCCGCAGGATAACTTCACTTACG
>JAFQPL010000007.1 GCA_017411785.1 Clostridia bacterium | reverse complement strand
TTGTTCCGACAACAGATTTTTAATGCTTTTATAGGTGAAAGCTTGATTTATTGAAAGGCTCCCTTGTGCAAAGGGAGCTGACGCCGAAGGCGGCTGAGGGATTGTATTTTTTTGAATTTTTTCCTTTTTACAATCCCTCCGCCTCGCACTTGCTCGGCACCTCCCTGTACACAAGGGAGGCTTAGGTGACATTGCGCACAAAATTATATTATGCCATCGGGGTATGCGGTAACAATTTTAATATTACGAACACCGAGTTTGGCTGTCGGCACTGCCGACCACTGCCGACCACTGCCGACCATACCCCAATAAAACTATAACCACGGAGAAAAACAATGCTTCTTGATCTTCTTTTTTCAGGCGATATACGGGGCGCGATAATAAGCTTTTTGCTCTCTGTCCCGATAATCATTCTCGTAATGTCGGTGCATGAGTACGCTCACGGAGTCGTTGCCAAAAAGCTTGGCGACCCCACTGCAGAGAGCCTCGGCAGACTTACGCTAAACCCTTTCAAACACATAGATATCATAGGATTTCTTATGTTTTTGATAATCGGAATAGGCTACGCAAAGCCCGTACCGATAAACTCAAGATATTTTAAAAAGCCAAAACGCGATATGGCGCTCGTCGGCGCGGCGGGACCGATCTCCAACGTGCTTATGGCGTTGCTTTTCGGTTTTTTAGCAAAGGTATTTGACCTCTTACTGCCGTTCCTGCCGATAAATGAAACAAGCGCTGTCGCTTACGGCTATCTCGCGCAGATACTCTATTACGGCATTGCCTACAACGTGATATTCGCGATATTCAATCTTATCCCGATCCCCCCTCTCGACGGCTCGCGGATACTCTACGCCTTTCTTCCCTCAAAGGCTCTGCTCTGGTTCCAGAGATACGAGCAGTACTTCTTCTGGGGACTTCTCGGCGTATTCCTGATCTTCAACATCTTCAATATCGACATAATAGGCGGAGTCGCAAACTTTTTCATCAATATAATTTTCAAAATATTCTTTATCTCATCGAAATTTATATTTCTTTTACTATTACAATTACATTAGTCAACGGAGAGAAAACCTTAAATGGAAAACACGCTTACCTACAAGCTCGAGCAGTTTGAAGGACCGCTCGACCTGCTTCTTTCACTCATACAAAAGAATAAAGTAAGCATAACCGATATCCCGATATCGCTTATCTGCGACCAATATATCGAGTATATTACCGAAGCGCAAAATCTCGATATGGAGCTTGCCTCGGAATTTATCGTTATGGCAAGCGAGCTTATGCTTATAAAGAGCAGAATGCTTCTTCCAAAGGAGGCAGAGGATGAGGAGGACCCCAGAGCCACTCTTACCGACGCCCTCTTGCGCTATCAGCAGGCAAAGGAAGCGGCGGCAAAGCTTGCTCCCATGTACGCCTTTTACAGCGGAAGAATGGTAAAGGACACAGACGAGATATCGGTTGACAAGACCTTCGTTGCCGATCAGGACGTAACCGCGCTCTGCTCTGCCGTCCGCAGAATAATAGCCTATAACAACGCGCTTGAGAAGGCGGCAAGCACGGCGTTCAAGCCGATGATAAGCAAGCCCATTATTCCCGTTGAGGTCAAGATAGTATCTATTATAAGAACCGTTGAGGCTCGCGGAGCGGCGTCGCTTGAGGATATACTCATAAGCGAGGCAACGCTTCCCGATATGGTAGCGGCATTTCTCGGCGTGCTTGAGCTTATCAAGGTCAGAAAGCTCATAGTTGCCGACTCGGCAGACGGCGAATGGAACAAGGAGAACGCCCTGCTTGACTCAAGCACGAGATTCGTTATAAACGAAAACGCGGATGACGTTGAGGAGAGCGAATATCTTGACGACGGAGCCGAAACGCTCCTCACGCAAACGACTTAAAGGAGGCAAAAATGAGCGAGGAAAAGAAAAACGCTCCCGTTGACACAGACGGAGTTGAACAGATAAAAAGCATAGAGGGAGCTATAGAGGCGATTCTCTACGCGGCGGGCTATCCCGTTAAATACGAAAAGATAGCCGAGGTCCTGGGCCTCGACGTAAAAAACACAAAAAAGCTTATAGGTCATATGGCAGAGCTTTACAACGCCGAAAATTCAAAGCACGGCATCGCCCTTCTCACATTTGAGGACAGCGCGCAGTTCTGCACAAAGGAGCAATACGCGCCCTACATACGCGAGGCGCTCGGAATACGCAGAGGCGGAAACCTCTCGGCATCCTCAATGGAGGTCCTTGCGATAGTCGCTTACAATCAACCCGTAACGCGAAGCTTTATCGATCAGGTTCGGGGCGTTGACTCGTCCTACGCGGTAAACTCTCTTATAGACAAGGCGCTTATCGCGTCCTGCGGACGTCTTGACGCGCCCGGCAGACCTATGCTCTACGCCACGACCGAAAAATTTCTGCGGGTATTCGGACTGCGCTCTCTCTCCGAGCTTCCCGAAACCGAGGTAATGCTCCCCCCCAACGACGCAGTACCCATGATCCCCGAAAATGCCGATCAGGTAACTATAGATTCCGAAGAAAACGAAACCTCGAACCGTTACGAAGAAGCCGACGGCGAATAATTCCGCCCCTTGCGGCTGAATAATACTCAATAAACCGAAAGGAGAAGCTATGACAGCACTTATTGTTATATTATCTATCGCTCTGTTTATAGCCCTTCTTCTTTCAACGAAGGTTCTTTTGCATATACGCTACGAGGAGTCTCTTACGGTATATCTCCGCGTGCTTTTCGTAAAAATACGGCTCTACCCCTCAGAAAAGGAAAAGAAAAAATATCCCCACTCGATGAGCAAAAGAAAAGCGCAAAAGATAAAGAATTCTCTGAAAAAAAAGCAAAAGGGAGAGCCAAAGAAGAAAAAGAAAAGGAAATCAAAGGAAAAGGAGCCAAAGGAAGCGCCCGATCTTATTTCGATACTCTCGATAATAACAAGCTTTGTAAAAAGCTTTCTGCGGCTTTTCGCGGGCTCTGTGCGTATTCGCTCATCAAGGCTTCATATAGTGGTAGCCGCCGAGGACGCCGCCGACACGGCAATAGCCTACGGCACGCTGACTCAAGCCGTAAATCTGCTTTTTCCCATGCTCGACGGTATCAAGACCTTCAAGCACCTGCCGCGCGGTAAGGAGCTTTCGGTACGGGCGGATTTTCTATCCGACACTCCAAAAATAGATGCCGACGTAGAGCTTTACATTCGTGTCGGAAGCGCGCTGAAGGCGGTCTGCCTTGCGGCGATAAGAGCCTTCAAGGGAGCTGTCAAGCGCCAGCTCCGTCAGCTTGAGCGGCAAAAATAACAGTGAAAAATATTTTCTTTAGTTAAAAGAAAGGAATTAAAATATTATGGCAAATGAAAACAAAATCCCCGAAATAATCAAATCCTCGCTTGAGAGCATTCGCTCTATGGTAGACGCTAACACCATTATAGGCGATCCAATCGCGGCGTCGGGCGGAACGGTTATAATTCCCGTTTCCAAGGTCTCTGTAGGCATAGCCTCGGGCGGCGTTGACTATAACGGAAAGGATCAGGCTCCCGCTATGCGTCAGAACTTCGGCGGCGGAGGCGGAACAGGCCTTACCATCTCTCCCATGGGATTCCTTGTATGCAACAAGGACGGTGAGGTCGAATTTATCAACGCAAACGCGAAATTCAAGCCCGATCCCATAGATCAGATAACCGACTTTATGGAAAAGACCCCCGATATCATAGCAAAGCTCAAGGATATCTTTACCAAGGAAGAGGAATAATCTCTCTTACGCTCATATATATCGCTTCCGCTCGAATATACTTTAAAAAAAGTATCCGCGGAGGAACAACGAAATAATGAGAGCCTGCTCTGTAATATCGGTCTGCCTTATTTTAGCTATAGCCCTTACGCTTTTTCCCTCACTTCCCTGTTATTCCGAATCCCCCGAGAGCCTTCTCGGTATTTCGGCAAGGAGCGCCGCGCTCATTGACGCCGATGAGGGAGAGCTTCTGTTTGGAAAAAACGAGCGCGAAAGACTTCCCATGGCAAGCACCACAAAGATCATGACGGCGCTGGTTGCCGCCGAGCAGCTCGGGCTTGACGAGGTGATAACCGTCCCGCGCGAAGCCGTCGGAATAGAGGGCTCGTCTGTCTATCTTGCCGAGGGCGAGATGCTCACGGTAAGCGAGCTTTTGCACGCTTTGCTGCTTGAGTCGGCAAACGACGCGGCAGCGGCTTTGGCAATAGCGGCGGCGGGAAGCATTGAAAATTTTGCAAAAAAATGCAATGAAAAAGCGCAGTCCCTACAGCTTCGCGACACAAATTTTACCAATCCTCACGGGCTTTACGAAAAGGAGCATTACACCACGGCGTACGACCTCGCGATAATATCCGCGCAGGCTATGAAGATCCCTCAAATAAGAGAGATAACCGCCAAAAAAAGCGCGACCGTCCCTCTCGGCGTAACGAAGGATAACCCCAAAGGTGAGGGTGTAAGACATCTTAGCAACCACAATAAGATGCTCTCACGCTACGAGGGCGCGATCGGCGTAAAAACAGGCTTCACCAAAAAAAGCGGGCGCTGTCTTGTTTCGGCGGCGGAGCGCGATTCGCTTACGCTTATCGCGGTAACGCTTAACGCTCCCGACGACTGGAACGACCACAAAAGACTTCTCGATTTCGGTTTTTCACGCTTCGAGCGCCGAACGGTCTTTAAAGCGGGCGAATTTTATTTTGATTTCCCTCTGTCAAACGCAAACGAGGAATATATAAGAGCGGTGAACATCTCCCCGATAGAGCTTACCGTTCCAAAAACGGCAAAGAACCATTCGCACCGCGTTGAAGCAAGCTTTCGCTTTGCCGTAGCCCCCGTCAAAGAAGGGCAGATACTCGGCGAGCTTACAGTCGAAATAGACGGAAAAATCCGCCGCTCAACGCTCGTAGCGGAAAAGTCGGTAGGCTCGAAGGACAAAAAACTCTCACTGCTTGATTTTATAAAAATTAAGGATTAACAAATGGATTCTATCAAACTGCAAAAATATTTCTCGGATTGCGGAATACTCTCGCGCAGAGCCGCCGAGGAGGAAATAAAGCAAGGCAAGGTCACGGTAAACGGTGAGCGCGCCTTTCTCGGAATGCGGATATTTCCCGACGTCGACGTAGTAGTCTACAAGGGAGCGCGCGTGCTTGCGCAAAGCAAGGAAAAGCTCTATATCCTGCTCAATAAGCCGCGCGGAATAGTAACCACGCTTTCCGACGAAAAGGGCAGACCGACGGTGCTTTCGCTCATTAGCGGACTCGGCGCAAGAGTCTACCCCGTCGGCAGACTCGATATCGACTCGGACGGTCTGCTTCTGCTGACAAACGACGGCGCGCTGACTAATAAGCTGACGCATCCGCGCCACAAAATACCTAAAATATACAACGTGACCGTCAAGGGCGAGGTGACCGAGGGCGCGCTTACGCTCCTCTCCTCTCCGCTCGTAATCGACGGCTACAAAATTCAGCCCGTAAAGGTCGAAATAATAAAAAAAGAGCCCTCGCAGACAATTCTCAAAATGACGCTCTATGAGGGAAGAAACCGACAGATAAGAAAAATGTGCCCCTCGCAGACCTCAAGATAACAGGGCTTACGCGAGTTGCGCTCGGAAATATAGCTCTCGGCTCGCTCGAGGTCGGAAAATGGCGCTTTTTAACTCAAAGCGAGACCGATTATCTTCTGCGCGAGAGCAAATAAAATAATTTTAAACTAAAGGAACTGATATGCTTAAGGTATTACCTATTCAAACTAAAGCAGAGCAAGAGGCTCTTTGCAAAAAATGCAACGTAAAATTTAATCCCGACCTGCTTGCCTACTCGGCAACGGTTGACGGCGAGCTTCGCGGTATCTCGCAATTCAAGCTCACCGCAGAGGGCGGACTTGTTTTTGATATTGCCGCCGCACCCGACGTATACGACTTTGAGGCGCTTTTCGTGCTTGGACGCGGAACGCTCAACTTTATAGACCTCTGCGGAGTCCACTACGCGATATATAAGGGCGAGGCCGAAACCGAAGAAAAGGAAAGACTCCTTCGCGCGATAGGCTTTAAGAGGACCGAGAGCGGCTCGCTTGAGGTCGACCTCAACGGATTTTTTACCGACCATTGCCACGATAAAAATAAAAAAGAAGAGGAGAAAAACTGAAAATGGCTTTTTTTGAAATGCATTGCTTCTCTCACGCGCTGAACGTTGAGGTAGCGGTAAACGTTATAATTCCCGATAAACCAAAGGCAGAGCGCGACGCGGGAGCGATAGACAAGCCCTTTAAAACTCTTTATCTCTTGCACGGTCTTTCCGACGACCATACCATATGGATGCGCCGTACCTCTATAGAAAGATACGCGATAGAGCATAAAATCGCCGTTGTTATGCCCGCGGGCAACAGAAGCTGGTATTCCGATACCGCCTACGGCGCAAAATATTTCACCTTTGTGGCAGAGGAGCTTCCCAAAATTTGCAGAAGCTACTTCAAGGGTATGTCGGACAAGCGCGAGGATAATATGGTGGCGGGGCTTTCTATGGGCGGCTACGGAGCGTTCAAGATAGGAATGACCTACCCCGACAGATATTTTGCCTGCGGCTCTCTCTCGGGCGCCTTTGACGTGCTGAGACTCGGAAAATACAATCTCGCCGAATGGCGCGGAAACTGGGGATATGAGCTTAATGAGCCCGAGGACCTCGCAGGCTCGCCAAGCGACCTCTTTGACCTCACAAAAAAAGCGGCAAAGAGCGGAGCCGAGCTTCCCAAGCTCTATTTCTGGTGCGGAACAGAGGATTTTCTTATAAAAAAGAACCGCGAATACAAGGAGCTGCTTGACTCTCTTTCGGTAGAGTATACATACGAGGAGTCCGAGGGCGACCATTCATGGAAATGGTGGGATATGCACATTCAGGACGCGCTGAAGTGCTTTCTTGATTGAGCGCGAATAATAAAAATCAAAGGAGATCAAAAAATGAGTAACAGTCCGTTAGTTGAATACGTCTGCCTTTCACCCTTTTGCACAAGTCCGAGGCAGAGCAAAATAGATACTATTACTATACATCACATGGCAGGAAACCTCTCGGTTGAAACCTGCGGAAGCATTTTTGTACGACCCAACCGCAACGCGTCCTCAAATTACGGAATAGATTCCGAGGGCAGAGTCGGTATGTACGTTGAGGAAAAGGACTGCTCATGGTGCTCCTCAAACCGCCAGAACGACCACAGAGCTATAACTATTGAGGTAGCAAACGACGTCTGCGGCGGCGAATGGCACGTGGGCGACGTCGCGCTTGAGCGACTTATAGAGCTTTGCGTTGATATCTGTCAGCGCAACGGGATCGAACGCCTCAACTTTACAGGTGACACGACGGGAAACCTCACAATGCATAAATGGTTTTCTGACACGACCTGCCCAGGCGAATACCTCGGCAGTAAATTCCCATACATAGCCGACGAGGTCAATAAAAGATTAGGCGTTAATAGCTGATCTTGCCCTTAATAGGGTGTAGAAGTTAGTAGTTAGTTTGTGTTAAGGGTTTTTGTCGCTTTTTTGAAAAAAAGCTCCGCAAAAAACTTTCTTGCAGAAAGGTTTTTGGGAGTTTTCAAAAAAAGTACGCTCTACCGAGATGTGTTCTCGATTGAGCGTTTTTTAATTATTAAATTATGCTATCAGGGTACGCAG
>JAFQPL010000035.1 GCA_017411785.1 Clostridia bacterium | reverse complement strand
CATCAAAATAAATATTATATTTATCAATTATAGCTTTTTTATATAAATGTGCATGAAGATATCCGTAAGAATACAATTTATTTAAATCTCGAGGCATCTCATAAAAGCCATTTCCATGATCTACCCAAACATCAAAGCGTTTATCCGCCTCATAAAAGGCTTGAAGCCCTCCTATACAAAGATCCGCTCCAGTCTCTTCAACTTTTGAAACCATAATCTCAAGATAATTCTGCTCTACCCAATCATCACCGTCAACAAAAGATATCCATTTTCCTTTTGCTATTTTTAAAGCTTCATTTCTAGCTGCGGAAGGTCCCCGATTTACCGTTTGAAGAAAAATAAAATTCTCTAACGAATTATTGAAAATAAAATCAGTTATGATTTTGGCTGAACCATCAACAGACCCATCATCTACAATAATAACCTCATAGCTTTTATAAGTCTGTCCCACAAGAGATTCAAGGCATTTCAGAATATATTTTTCCAAATTATAAACAGGCACAATAATACTTACATCAATTTTTTGCATTAACCTTACACCCTTCACACGTAGAGCAAGCGTCAAGCTCCTCCTTACTTATCCTTCCGTCGCGAAAGTCGCGAACTATCTTATTTTCATACATAGAATATTTCTTCTTTTTAAAGAAAAACAAAAACTTATGCTTAACGACCCAAAGCGCAGGCTTCCATATATACTTATGCATAGCGGGCGATACCGAGCCTATCATCCAACAGTTTCTGTCGCAGCAACGAACCTTTCTGCGAACTGCCTCTGCCTCCTCGCTATTCCAAAGCTCATCCCATGTCTGCGTATTAATATTACCCATAACCTCCTTCTCCTTCGTTCCGTTACAAGGCATTACGTCGCCGTAAGGATCCACAAAAAAGGTATCAAAGCTCATATCGCAGGGCAGAAGTCTTTTTTGACTGAATATATAATTGATAAGTCCGTGATTGAAATACGCTCTGAACCACTTTTTAGGGCTATTTGAGGAAAGCAAACGGTTTATCAGATCCTCAAAGCTCTGAGCCACCGCGAGCCTGTCGTGAATAATATTATTCGACTCAACAAAATAAAAGCTATTATGTAACGATGCTGTAGCAAACTCCATGCCAAGCTCGTCGGAAATATCGTAAAGAGCCACAAGATCGGGCGCGTTCTTATCCTGAACCGTCATCCCGAAGCCTACGTCCTTCATTCCCATATCAACGAGTGTTTTTAGCGTGGTATATCCTCTGTTAAAGCCATCGTCAAGACCTCGGATCTCATTATTCGTCTGTTCAAGCCCTTCAATAGAGATGCGAATTCCTATCTGCGGAAACTCCTTGCACAGATCGACTATCCTGTCAGTAAAAAATCCATTCGTTGAAATAACTATACGCTCACTCTTTTTATAAAGCTCGCGTACTATATCCTTAAGATCCTCACGTATAAAAGGCTCTCCGCCGGTAATATTCGTAAAATACATTTCGGGAAGCTTTGAAACAGCCTCGACCGAAAGCTCCTCCTCGGGCTTTGAGGGGACCTTATATCTGTTACACATCGTACACTTCGCATTACAGCGATATGTTACGATAACCGTGCCGTTCAATTTTTTTGCCATTATCTATACCTTTAAATATTTTTTATTTTAGAAAGATAATCCTCTGCAACCGCATCCCAACTGTATTTTTCAACGACCTCGCTGCGATCGGCAAATTCCGTCTTTCCTTTTTCCAATATTTCATCAATGATATTCACAAGCTCATCGGGAGAATTATATGTATAATAACCCTTACTAAGCTCAAACATCAAATTGTTGCTCATAACAACGGGAGTTCCCGCTGATATAGCTTCTATTATAACAAGCCCAAAGGATTCGAGCGTAGAAGAAAAAACACTGCATTCCGCCATATTATAATATCTGTTAAGCTCCTCACCGGGAGAAACCGCCCCAAGATATATGACTTGTTCGGATACTCCAAGCTCTCTTGAGGTATCATTTATCTTTTCAAAATACTCTTGAGAAACAATACCGCCTACAAACGCATATATCAAATCCTTGCGTTTTTTTAACATCGGGGACAACAACTTGACTAATCTTTCCTGTCCTTTATTCTCATAAACAGATCCGACCTGCAATATAACCTTTTTGCCTTGGAGGTTAAACTCGGATTTTATTTGTTCTACTTTCTCGTTAGGCAAAGAAGAATACACGGTTGTGTTAACTCCGTTTTTAGATAATAAAACTTTGTTATCGGAAGCCTTCAAAAATAAAACTATATTATTTCGCATTTGCTCATTAAGCGCAAAAACCACGTCAGATTGGCGCATTGCTTCAACCTCTTGGAAATAACGCTTTTTTATGACTTCCTTAGTCTCGTCAAGGGGAAGACTCCAATATCCATTATGATTTGTATACACAACCGTTGCCTTTTGACGAAGCTTTTTAGATGTGAGCTTAAAGAAAAAGTAAGCGTTATACTGATTATGAAAATGCAGTACGACCCTACCGTCTGCCCTTTTTAATATCTTCTTAAGCTTTCCCGCTAAAGCCACGGAATAAAAAACTCTCTTGAGCTTATGCATTATTCCGAGACTCACGTCGGCTTTAGTGAAAAGGCTCGGCACTCCGACCTCTGTTATGGGAAGCTCGGTAGACGCCCTGTCCTTAGCCTTTATGTCTATTATTTCAACGTCAACGCCTTTTTTTAAAAGCGAGCGCGTCAGCTCCTCCACAACGATCTCCGTCGCCGCGCCCATCCTCGCGGGAATAGGTGTATACCCGGTCCCTATCTCATATATTTTCATTATTTTACTCCGTAAATTCCAATTATCTTTTGGCAATAGCTCTCGGGGCTCTCAAAATCAAGTCTTTGACAGCTTTGAGAATATTGCTCGGTCACGCCCTCCTCAAAAAGCAGATAGCGAAGCTTGCTCTCGAGATCGTCAGCATTCCCCGCTTCAAACATAAGTCCGGTCTCTCCCTCTCTTATAAGCTCGGGGATACCTCCGATGTCAGCTCCAACAACGGGCGTATGCAAGATTTGAGATTCCATCACAGAATACGGACAGTTCTCATACATTTCAGATGGACAAACACTGCATGCTGCCTTAGCAATAAGCGTTTTCAGCTCATCACCCGTTTTAAAGCCCACAAATTCGGCATTTTCCACCTTAGCAATTTCACTCTCCGCAACACCGTAGCCCGCAAAAACAAATTTCACGCTTGGCATCCGCCTTGCAACCTCAAGCAAAGTAAACGTGCCTTTATCCTTACACAAATGCCCAAACTCCAGGACATAGCCTTCCTTTTTTACCGAAGTAACGTCAAAATCTCCATACTCTATAAAATTATGTAACGCCACTGTTTTGGAAGCAAATCTCTTTTGCATATCGAGCTTTCTTTTTAAAAACTCGGACGGACAAACTATAACGTCTATCAGCGAATATGCTTTACTTATTCTCCAATAATAAGCATCGAGCATAGCAAGCATACTTTTTGCTCTTGAATTCTTCATACATTTTGTACGCAAGCAATGAGTATAATTTCCCCCAAGACATCTCTCACATGGCTTTATATCATTGTCAAAAAGCCCGTGACTCGGACAAATAAGCTGGTAATCGTGCGCTGTATAAACTATCTTAACGCTTTTCTTGGTCTTTTTTCTGTATTTATCTATTTCAAGGATTATACTCGGTGTAAGGTGAAACTGTATATTATTAAGATGCACCGCGTCAGGCTCAAAGCGATAAAGCACCTGCTTTATCTTTTTTCTTGCCTCTCTTGAATAAATAATTCTGAATGGAGCTTTGAGATTCTTCTTCACGCCCCGATTAAAATCCATATCGCTGACGTAAGCCTTCGCGCTGTTGCCAACCGTATTTTTTTCGTTTTCGAGCCCAAAATACTCTACACTGTGTCCTGATTTAGTCAAGACATCTCCAAGCTTAAAAACATAAGTCTCCGCGCCCCCCTTGGGATACAAAAACTTATTAACAAGCAAAACCTTCATTTTGCGTATTTCCTTATTATTTTTCTTTATTTTTATAAACCGCCAAGGTCCTGTCGGTAACGTCATTCCAATCATATTTCCGACAGATATATTCAGCCGCCGTTTTCTTCATATCCTCAACAAGACTTGAGTTATCGCAAAGCATCTGAAGCTTATTCCCAAGGTCGTCAATATCTCCCGCCTTAAAGGTAAATCCTCTGTCCTCTATTACGCTTGCGCACTCGGGAATATCCGATACAAGACAGCAGTTTCCGTAGCTCATAGCCTCAAGCAAGCTGAGCGGCATCCCCTCAAGATCAGAGGGAAGCACATAAAGATAAGCGTTTGAATAAAGCTCGCTAAGCTCTCTCCCCTGCACAAATCCTGTAAACAAAACCCGTCTGTCTTTCCTTGCCAGCTCAAAAAGCTCCTCCTCGAACTCTGCTGTATCGGACGATCCGCCCGCTATAACGAGTCTTTTTTCGGTATCGACCTTACCGTAAGCCTCAATTAAACGCTTTATCCCCTTTTCAGGGACAAGCCTTGCAAGGAAAAGAATATATCCGTTCTTTTCCAAACCGTATTTTTCACTTATTTCCAACGCGTCCATCGACTCGGACTTATTCACTCCGTTAGGAATAAAAAGAGTCTCCCTGCCGTAGACCTCCTTGAAATAATCTCTTACGCTCTCACTGAGAACTATTATCTCATCCGCGTATTTTACGGCGCATTTTTCACCCGATTTTATGTACCGCGAGGCAAATCTGCCCCACTTTGCTCTTTGGTGATCAAGCCCGTGAACTGTCGCTATACATCTCTTTCCGAAAAGCTTCGGCAGCCATAGCATAGCACAAGGACCTTCGGCGTGAAAATGAACGACATCATATTTTCCAAATGCCGCCCGAATAGCCGCAAAGAATGACGCGCTCATTGCCGCAAGTCCTTTTTTGTTTATTGTCAGCACCCGTTTTATACGAACGCCATTATATTCCTTGATATTTTTTGCACTCCCGCCGTGCTCAGCTCCGCTCACGTGCGCGCCGCGTCTGTTATAGCAGGTAACACTGTGTCCCCGCTCTGCCATTCGTGTCGCAAGCTCTGCCACCACGATCTCAACGCCGCCCTCTCTTGAAGGAATACGCTTATGTCCAAGCATAGCTATGCGAAGCTTTGCTTCTCCGATATTACTTTTGGACACCTACATGCCCTCCATGCCAAAGACCGCTCTTACCGTTTTAAACAAAATCTTAACGTCGGTAAAAAAGCTTCTTTCCTTAATGTATTTCATATCAAGCTCAAACCATTCGTCAAACGAAAGCGAATTGCGCTTTGGCTGTATCTGCCAGTAGCACGTAATGCCCGGCTTTATAGATACTCTCATCATCTGCTCATCGTTATACTGCGATACCTCCCGCATAAGAGGCGGACGCGGACCGACAAGGCTCATATCTCCCTTAAGAACGTTAAAAAGCTGGGGAAGCTCGTCTATGCTCGACCTTCTTATAAATCTACCTACTCGGGTAATTCTCGGATCGTCCTTTATTTTAAAAACAGGACCCTCCATCTCATTTTTGTGTAAAAGCTCCTCAAGCTTCTTTTCCGCATTTGGTACCATCGATCTGAATTTATAAAATTTAAACGTCCTTCCGTCCTTGCCAACTCTTACCTGCGTATACAAAGGAGACGCGCCCGGACTGTCGATAAATATTACAATAGACAATATCAAAAACGGAATCGCCAAAATTATTAGCCCCAAAGCCGATAAAATTATATCAAAAAAGCGCTTGAAAAACCTATACGCCGTTCTTTTTTTAACCTTCGTCTTATTATTGGCAGAGTCAGACTTCTCTGTGACGGTGCTGAATTCTATACCGTCTCTGCTTGATTCCACAGAATAATCCTCCTGATCTGTCTAAGATCAAATTTTATTTTTCAACGTAAAACAAATCTATAACGGTTTTCTTGAGCGAGCTTTCATCGGGGTAAAACTCAATATGCTTTTCACCGAGCTTAGTTTCTCCCTCAAGCTGCATCACCTCAACAAAATCGTATTCCTCCATACGCTTAGCCATATCGCGCAGACGCGTAGCCGAGCAATCCGATGTCATATAGTCTGCCATAGCAAGCGCCGTCTTAGCGGCAAACTCAGGATCCTCATCCATTCTTTTTTCCATCTTCTCACGAAGCGCGTCAAGATACTGCTGCTGCCTTATCATTCGCGTATTGTTTGTACTGTCGTCAAGATCCTTTCTCGTGCGAACGTAGGTAAGCGCCATATCGCCCTCAAGCAAAACAGTCTCACCCTTTACAAGAGTATCGTCTACCCCCGAAAAATCGTGAAGCACCTCTACCTCAACTCCTCCGACAAGATCGTTCATTACCGCAACCGAGTCAAGCGTAAAGGCGGCATAATGGTTGATCTTTATTCCGCCAAGAAGCGTGGATACCGCCTTTGCGGCATTATTGTTGCTCACCGCTCCTCCGTCACCGTAGGTATGCGCGAGCGCTATCTGCTTTTGGACCGTGCCAACCTTTTTTCCGCCGAGACCAAGCACGTCTATTGTAGCTATAGTATCACGGTTTATATGAAGCACAGAATAGGTGCTTGTCTCCTTATCAAAAACCACCAGCATCAAAAAATCCGACTGCTGATCGTTATTATAAGAGGATTGATCTATATCCCCCTCAAACTTATCAAGACCCATGATCAAAAAGGTCTCAATATTTGAGTTAAGCACGTAATCCTTACCCTCATAGCTAAGCGCCGTATTGCTTTTATCAATATCGAAATCACTCTTAAAGCTTTTCTCCCAGATAAAAAGTCCTAATAAAATAGCGGCAATAAGCAGGGCGATAACTATTGACGTAATGACGTATTTGGTGTAATTACCTCTTTTGTTTCTCGCTCTTCTCATGCCGCTATCCTCATAATTATAAATTTTAAGAGTGCTTACCTTCTCGGTAAGATGTGGTTACGCAGTTTTCTTGGAGAGTATAAATTTGATCAATATCGTTATAAGAGCCGCAGCCTCTGCTATTGCAACTATAGCAAGCACACCCGTAAGTATAGAATTTCCCTTGGTATCCTCAACGGGAAGATCTGCGCCCGTGTCAACAACTATAGCGAACGGAGAAAGTCCGTCAGTTGAAAACTTAAGATGAAGCTCGCCGTCGATCTCCTCTACAACAGCATTATCTATAAGCTCCCATTTACCGTCTGTAAAATGAAGAAGTCCTACAAAATTTTCAAGAGTTTCAGCGGTAAGAACTATATCATAGGTACAGTCGTCGCTTCCGCCCGCGGCGTCACTTATATCAAAAAGATCGCTGACCTCAAGATTTGTAGTTGGAATATTCTTTTTCGCAGCTACTTCCTTAAGAGCTCCGCAAAGAGAGGTGAGATTCTTTATTCCGCTTATCTTTACGTAAGCCTTTTCGATAGCCTCTCTGGCTTCCTCGGGAAGATCGCCTCTGTCGGCATACGAGGTTATAACCAGCTTTACGTCATCCTTATCCTCAGAATCACCCGAAACTATCTCGGGCGCCATATTGGCTGAAGGACTCTGCACAAACGCACCTGTATCAGCAAAAGCGGAAATACTCATGCTAACAGCTACAACAGTCAAAAGTAAAAACATTAAAATTTTCTTCATTGTTTTCATAATTAAATCCTTTCTGAAATCGCTATATTGTATTATTTATAACTTAATTCATTCAAGTAAAGAATATCCAAGCCTGTTTATCTTCTCTATATACTCATTTCCAAGCTTTTTCTCTATGATCTCACAAGCCTCGTCGATTCGCGGCGGACGTTGCTCCACACTGTGAGTATCCGAACCGATAAGAGAAACCGTTCCAGAACGCAAAAGCTTAAGTGCAAGCCTTCTCGTGCCTTTTCTGCAAAAGAAACCCGCATTCGACTGCGCAAGAGCTCCGCGGGAAAGAAGCCTTTCTATCGCTTCTCGGTTCCGCATATCAAAATAACGTTCTATATGCGCAAGAACAACAGTGTACGAGGTTGAGGCAAGCATAAGCTCTACCTCTCTGACAATGCTCTCGGTCCATTTTAAAAACGGCATTTCCAAAAGCAATATATCGATCCCCTCTATACAAAGGCGGGAAAGCCCCTCAAGCCTGCTGATCCCCGAATAATAGCTGACCTCCGCACCGAGCAATATTCTCGGCATACCCTCCGCAAGAGCATCGCGAAGAATTTTATAAGATCCCTCGCGTCTCTCTAAAAAGGAGCTCAGAGATTCACGGTCGGCATAAAAATGCGGAGTTGCTATAACGGTATCCACACCCTGCTCCGAAAGCATTTTTAACAGCGCAAGACTCTCGTCTACACTACGGCTTCCGTCGTCAAGCGCGGGAAGCACGTGACTGTGCCAATCTATCACTTGCTTTTCCTCTTATTGTTTTTCTTTGTTTTTGCGTTATCCGCCTTGGCTGAGTCGGTCTTATCGGCATCTGCCTCGGACGGCTTGCCCTTTGAGCCTTCGCTCTGGTAATAATAGCTGTATTTTTTATATTTTCCGTAATAAGAGCGTCCCGAATCGGTCTCGTTCATAACGCATCCGAGAACGTTTACGTTTGATAGAGAAAGCTGACGCATACAGTGAGTAAGCTCCTTCTTCTCGGTGTATTCCTCTCGGATAACAACTATCATTCCGCTGATAAACTTTGATATCGCCACCGCGTCGGAAACAAGATTTACGGGCGGAAGATCCACCACGATATAATCAAACTTCTGCTTAAGCGAGATAAGAAGCTCCTCCATTCTCGCAGAGCCGAGAAGCTCCGAGGGGTTCGGAGGAATATCTCCCGCGGGAAGAATGTACCATGTATCAAGAACGTCTGTCTTAAATATATCGGCGCTCAGATCCTTTTTTATAAGAAGATTTGTAAGTCCCGGAGTCGAGGCAATTCCCATTTTCTTGGCAACCGAGGGAATTCTCAGATCCGCGTCTATCAAAAGCACCTTGCTTCCCTTTTCGGCAAGCACGTAAGAAAGATTTATCGCCGTTGTACTCTTACCCTCGCCTCGCGTTGAGCTGGTAACTCCGATCACGTGGCATTTCTCATCCTGAGGCAGAGTAAATTCAAGATTAGCGCGAAGAAGCTTATACTGCTCGGTCGCGGTAAAGCTAAGATTTCTGTGTAAGGTCTTTTTCTCGGTTGCGGGAGAAAAATTCGTCTTATCCTTCAATTTATTCAATCCCATGTTATCACCGCCTCATATCACTTTTGAGAAGAATGCTCGTTTTTCGAGCTCGCTCTGCTTTGATAGTAGTATCCGTAGTGCTTATTATCGGTATCCACAAGGTCCGGTATCTTCGCAAGAATAGGATAATCGTAGGTTTCAATAATATAATCCTCGTCATGAATTCTGTCGTCAAGCATCGCGATTATCACGATAACTATAGTTGAGAGCAGCGCGCCAAGGATCATACCTATAGCGGTATACTGAGTGATGCTCGGAGCAACCTTTTTGTCGTTGGGTACAGACCAGTCAACGACCTCCATAGAAGCGCCGTCAATTATCTCGGCAATACGCACGGGGAGGACCTCGGCTATGCAATTGGCTATAGCGTTAGCCTCGTTAGGATCTGTAGCGGTAACAGTAACGTACATGATCTCGGTATCATTCGCAGAGCCCGAAACTATCATTTTTGAGAGCTGCTCGTAGCTGTAGTCAACATCAGCCTCATCCTTAACACGCTCCAAGGTAGTTCTGTTATTAAGGATCTCACCGTAGGTCTTAACAAGGCTTTGAGCCGCCGTTATCTCGGATGACGATATACTGAAGCTTGTGTTTCCCAAAGAAAAGGAGCTGTTATTAACGTAAAGCAATATAGTTGACGAATAAGTCGGCTTTATTATAAACGCCGAGAGACCAAAGCCAATACCGCCCGCAATAGCCACGGCAAGACATATTACCCATATCTTACGCCAAAGGGTCCTGACTATATGAAGCAGGTCAATGGTGTAATACTTTTTTGCATTATTTTCCTGTCTTTCCATTATATTGTTACTCCTCGGAATAAGCCTGTAAAATCAAAATCAAAGCGAAAAATCGCTCCAATCGTATAAAATGCGATTATAATTAAGTAAATTATACCACATACAAGAGAAAAAAGCAATATTAAAAAGCAAATTAAATATTCTTGAGAAAAAAATATTTTTTATTTTTTCCACAAAAATCCTAAAAGATCTTACAAGATAACCTAAAAAATCGCAAAATGCGCTAAATAATTACTATAATTACATTTTTTTACATAACCACCGTTGTGCGTTTTCTCAACAAAAAAAGACGCCCGACAGCCATCGGGCATCTTCTTTATTATTTATCTCAATCTCTTCTGAAGATATCGCGAGTATAAACCTTATCGGCAACGCTGTCAAGCGAAGCATCGTATCGATTTGCGATTATAGCATCACTCTCGCTCTTAAATCGCTCAAAGTCATTGACGACCTCAGAGCCAAAGAAATCTGTTCCGTTCTCAAGTGTTGGCTCGTAAATTATAACCCTTGCGCCTTTATCCTTAATGCGTTTCATAACACCCTGAATTGAGGACTGTCTGAAATTATCGGAATTCGCCTTCATGGTAAGCCTATAAACACCTATAGTTGCCTCATTTTCAAGAACGACCTCTCCGCCATCTTCACCTGCAGCCCTACCGCCCGCAATCATAAGCACTCTGTTAGCAATAAAATCCTTTCGGGTCCTGTTGCTCTCAACAATAGCCTCGATAAGATTTTCAGGCACGTTCTCATAATTCGCAAGAAGCTGCTTTGTATCCTTGGGCAAGCAATATCCGCCGTATCCGAAGGATGGATTGTTATAGTGATCCCCAATACGCGGGTCAAGACAAACGCCCTTGATTATAGCCTGAGTATCAAGCCCTCTCATTTCCGCATAGGTATCAAGCTCGTTAAAATAAGAAACTCTCAAGGCAAGATAAGTGTTGGCAAAAAGCTTTACAGCCTCAGCCTCGGTAAATCCTATAATAAGAGTTTCAACATTCTCCTTTATAGCCGCATCCTGCAAAAGCTTTGCGAAGCGCTCCGCCTCTTTAACAAGACGCTCGTTCGAGGTATCGGTTCCGACAATTATTCTCGACGGATAAAGATTATCGTAAAGAGCCTTTGACTCACGCAAAAATTCAGGGCTGAAAAGAATATTGTCGCAATTATATTTAGCTCTCACGGACTCGGTATATCCTACGGGAATGGTCGACTTTATAACCATTATCGCGTTTGGGTTATACTTAATAACAAGCTCGATAACCGACTCTACGGCAGAGGTATCAAAAAAGTTTTTCGCGCTGTCATAATTAGTAGGCGCGGCAATAACTACTATATCCGCATCCCTGTAAGCCAATTCGGCGTCAAGAGTTGCCGTAAGGTCAAGCTCCTTTTCGGCAAGATATTTTTCAATATACTCATCCTGAATAGGCGATCTTCTGTTATTTATCAGATTCACCTTTTCGGGAATGATATCAACGGCAACGACGGTATGGCTTTGCGCTAACAAGGTAGCTATCGAAAGGCCGACGTATCCCGTTCCTGCAACTGCTATTTTCATTGTTTAATTCCTCTCAACGGTTTTTATACATTTGATCGTAGTACTTAGTATATTCCCCTGATGTGCACTCGCGCATCCATTCCATATTATCCCTGTACCACTGAATAGTCAGCTTAATACCGTCGGCAAACATTGTGGTAGGTCCCCATCCAAGCTCTGCATTAGCCTTGCTTGGATCAATAGCATAACGCTGATCGTGACCCTTTCTGTCTGCAACGTAGGTAATAAGACTCTCGGGCTTTCCAAGCTCCTTCAAAATGATCTTAACTATTTCGATATTCGCCTTCTCATTATGTCCGCCAAGGTTATAAACCTCGCCGACTCTGCCCTTTTCCAAAACCGCAAGGATACCGTAGCAATGGTCCTTTACGTAAAGCCAATCGCGAACGTTCAATCCTTCTCCGTAAACAGGAAGCGGCTTATCCTGAGACGCGTTATTGATCATCAGAGGAATAAGCTTCTCGGGAAACTGATAAGGACCGTAGTTATTTGAGCAACGGCTTATCGTAACGGGAAGTCCATAGGTACGGTGATACGCCATTACAAGCAGATCCGCGCTTGCCTTAGAGGTAGAATAAGGACTGCTTGTGTGAATAGGAGTATCCTCGTGGAAAAAGAGATCGGGACGGTCAAGCGGAAGATCGCCGTAAACCTCATCTGTGCCGACCTGATGAAAACGCTCAACACCGTACTTACGGCAAGCGTCCATCATAACCTGCGTTCCGATTATATTAGTTTCCAAAAAGATCCCCGGATTTTCAATAGAACGGTCAACGTGTGACTCGGCAGCAAAATTCACAACAACATCGGGATGCTCCTTCTCAAAGATCTCAAAGATTCCCTCACGGTTGCGAATATCCTCCTTATAAAAAACAAAGTTAGGATTTTTCATAGCATCGTTAAGCGTATGAATATTAGCCGCATAAGTAAGCGCGTCAACGCAAACCACACGCCAATCGGGGCGCTCCTCTAACAACATATAAACAAAGTTTGAGCCGATAAATCCCGCTCCGCCCGTAACAAGTACTGTTTTTTTCATAAATATATATTCTCCTTAAAATGAAAAATTGCTTTCCTTGAGCTTAGGATGCTTTTTATCCTTCTCACTCAATATAATTTGTCCGACCTCAGGCCATTCTATACCTATATTCTCATCATTCCACAGCAATCCGCCCTCGTCCTCGGGATGATAAAAATCATCGCACTTGTACACAAACTCGGCGTAATCACTGGTAACAAGAAATCCGTGCGCAAATCCTCTGGGAATCAAAAATTGCTTTTTATTCTCTTCGGAAAGCAAAATTCCAAACCATTCGCCATAAGTCTCACTGTCCTTACGAAGATCTACCGCAACGTCAAACACCTCGCCCTTGATAACTCTTACAAGCTTTGCCTGCGGATATGTCTTTTGAAAATGCAATCCTCTGAGAACTCCCCTTCTGCTGCTCGACTGATTATCCTGTACAAAAACATAATCAAGCCCCGCCTCCTTAAAAGCGGTATCGCTGTAGGTCTCCATAAAATATCCGCGGTTGTCGCCAAACACGGTTGGCTCTATTATATAAAGATCTTTGATTTTTGTCTCGGTAAAGGTAAATTTGCTCATCGTTGCTTCTCCAATTCAAGTAAATATCTTGCAAGCGCGTCCTTCCAATCAGGCAAAGGCGCAAATCCTTTTTCTATAAGCTTACTCTTATCCAATCGGCTGTTAAAGGGTCTTGCCGCCTTTGACAGCCCATATTCCGCAGTAGTAACGGGAATAACCGCTGTCGTTTTTTTCGCTTGGCGAAAAATCTCCTTTGCAAAATCTGCCCAGGAAATATATCCGCCCTCGTTAGTTGCGTGATAATATCCGTATTTATCGGTTTCTATCATATCAACAAGCAGTCGGGCAAGATCAAAGGTATAGGTAGGTGTTCCGATTTGATCGTCTACCACCCTGAGCGACTCGTATTTTTCACTCAACGCAAGCATCGTCTTAACAAAATTTTTACCGTTTATACCAAATACCCAAGCGATTCTGACGATAAAATAAGCATCGAGAGCTTCAGCCACCGCCAACTCTCCCTCAAGCTTTGTCCTTCCGTAAACCGAAAGAGGAGCATATTTCTTGCAGTCAGCCTCCCACGGCTCTGTCCCCTGACCGTCAAAAACGTAATCGGTAGAAATATACATCATCTTACTGCCTATCGCTCTGCAAGCCTTTGCTATATTTTTTGTGCCCTGAACGTTGACAAGACGGACCTTTTCTATATTTTCCGGATCCTCAGCCGCATCAACGGCAGTCCATGCGGCGCAGTGAATAACCGCATCGGGATGAACCGAGGAGAGCATTTTGTCAACGCACTGACCGTCAGTAATATCCATTTCCTCAACGTCAACGCCAACTGCCTCAATTCCGCGCGCGCATAATTCATTAACTACGTCGTGACCCAATTGTCCCTTAACGCCCGTTACAAGAACCTTCATTGTTACTTCCTTCTATAATGTTAATATTGAATCTTGCCCTCGGCAACCTTTTTCAGATGCTCTCCATACGGAGATTTACCGTATTTTTCAGCCGATTCCATCAGTACGTCCTTACTGATCCAGCCATTTTTATAAGCTATCTCCTCCAAAGCCGCAATTTGAATACTCTGACGGTTTTGGATCATCTTTACAAAATCGGTAGCCTCGGCGAGACTGTCCATAGTTCCCGTATCCAACCATGCAAAGCCGCGTCCAAGAAGCTCTACGTCCAAAAGCGAATCCTTAAGATACATTCCGTTCAAGGTAGTTATCTCTAACTCTCCGCGCTCGGAAGGCTGTACGAGCTTAGCTCTTTCGCTGACTCCCGAAGGATAAAAATACAAGCCTGTAACAGCGTAATGACTTTTTGGATTCTTAGGCTTCTCCTCAATATCAACGACCTGTCCGTTCTCGTTAAAGCTTACAACACCAAATCTCTCGGGATCACTGACGTAATATCCGAACACGGTAGCCCGCTTATTCTCCTCGGCATTCTTAGCGGCAGAGCGAAGCGCCCTTCCAAAGCCGTTTCCGTAAAAAATATTATCGCCGAGAACCATAGCGCAAGCATCGTCGCCAATAAATTCCTCACCTATCAAAAAAGCCTGAGCAAGTCCGCCCGGATAGGGCTGAACCTTATAGGAAAGCTTGATTCCGTATTGACTTCCGTCACCAAGCAACCTCTCAAAATTAGGAAGATCTGTAGGGGTGGATATCAACAAAATATCCTTTATTCCCGCGAGCATAAGCGTAGATAAGGAATAATAGACCATAGGCTTATCGTAAACCGGCAATAGCTGTTTAGAGGTCACCATTGTAAGAGGATACAATCTTGTTCCGGCGCCTCCCGCAAGAACTATACCTTTCATAAATCAATTCTCCTTTAAAATAATATCACAAATTCTGTCAACGTCAGCAAAAGCAAGATCCGCAAACAAGGGAAGCGTTAACACTCTATCCGCGATATAAGCGGCAACGGGGGTTTTTTCCGTTCCCGCGGTTGGCAGATCTTCATAGCACTCAAAGCTGTTAGTTAAAGGATAAAAATACTTTCTTGCCACGATATCATTAGCCTTCAGATTTTCAAATATCTCGTCTCGGCTATAACGGTATCCGTCAAACACAACAGGAAAATACGCATAATTCGATTTTACTCCCTGCTGCTCTGCGCAAAGCTTGATACCCTTAACTCCGCCGAGTCGCTCACGATAACGCTCAACGACCCTCTTACGCTTTTCGATTTCTTCCTCTATATGACGCAAATTGCATATACCCATAGCCGCTTGGAACTCGTTCATCTTTGCGTTTCCGCCAACATAAGCAACCGACTCGGGACCTCTTATACCAAAATTCTTCATATCGTAGAGAACCTGCTCAAGAGAATCATCCGAAAAAGTGATCGCTCCGCCTTCAATGGTATTAAACACCTTTGTTGCGTGGAAGCTGAACATAGACGCTTCACCAAAGTTAGCAACGTTTACACCGTTGTAAGAAACGCCAAAGGCATGAGCCGCATCGTAGATAACCTTTAAGCCGTGAGCGTCCGCAATTTTCTTGATCGCGTCAACATCACAAATATTTCCGTAAACGTGTACGGGAATAATAGCAACGGTTTTAGGAGTTATCAACGCCTCGAGCTTAGACACGTCTATAGTGTAATCGGCATCATTCACGTCGCAAAAAACAGGAGTCAATCCGTTTCTGACTATCGCGTGCGTAGTGGATGCAAATGTAAAGGGCGTAGTAATAACCTCGCTGCCCTCCTCAAAGCCCATAGCCGCAATCACGTTTTCAAGCGCAAGATGACCGTTTGTATAAAGCGTAACGTGAGGCGTATCCAAATACTCCTCAAGAGCCGCCTGAAGCTTTTTATGCTTCGCGCCCATATTAGTCAGCCATCTGCTCTCCCACAAATCTTTAATTTCCTCGCAGTATTCCTCATACGTAGGCATAGAGGAACGAGTTACGTTAATCGTCGACATCGAAAGATTATTCTCCTCTTAATTCCTTAAATCTGTCAATCTCCATTTCGTTCTTGTAATCCAAGAACAACTTTTCACAGGTATAAACAGGCTCATATCCCAGCTCATCCTTCGCATTCTGCACATCCATCAGGAATCCGCCGCCACAGGGCTTATCGGGACGGTATACGATTTTAGAAGGCTTATCCTTGGGAGAAAATACCTTGATGATAGTTTCAATTTGCTCTTGCAAAGTAACAGGGATTCCCGTACCAACGTTGTAGAAGCCCTCTTCCCTGTCAACCTCTACAGCCTTACAAATCATCTGCGCGCAATCATAAACGTGTACCATATCTTTAGAATAGTTTGGATCGCCCCAAAGCTCAATATCCTCTCCGTTCTTAGCCTGATCTATCATTCTATACAAAGGTCTCTTAGTTTTAATTCCGTTTGGATGATAATACTGATAGGGGCTGTAATTGTATATGGTAGGAAATCTGAATATAAATTTTTTCAAGCCGTATTCCTGATGATAATGCTCGATAAGCTCAAGAGCAGTGTTCTTTGAGATTACATATACCGCGTGGTCACCCTTATAGCTGAAATTAGGAGCGGTATCAGGCTTCAAAACTGCTCCGTTGGTTGCCGAAAGAGAAATGTCGAAAACTGTTGTGGAGAAGAGTATTCTGTCCGCATTCACCTTTCTGCAATACTCCAACACATTATATGCTCCGATAATATTTGAATATATATATTTTTCGGGCTGATAACCTGCCATATAAGAGGGAATTTGCGCCGCGAGATAAATAACTGCGTAAACATCCTCGGTAGGTAATTTTTCAAAATCCTCTGCAACCGATAAATCTACAGAATAATAAGGAACACCCATTTTGTCAAAAAAATCTGTCTTGCGGCGTCCTGAAGCGATAACCTCGAAATCTTTTCCCGCAAAATATTCCTTTGCATATTTAAGTACGTACGAACCAACGTTACCGGTTGCGCCAAAAATTATTATCTTTTTCATTTTATAATCTCCTTTATAATTTTTATAAGATTCAAAATAGATTCTTCACAGTATCTTTGATCACATGGAATAGGCAAAATATTTGCCGCCATATCGTATTCTATCTCCGACATCTCGCAAACATCAAAAACATCAGGCCACAAAGTAGGAATATAAACCTGCTTTTTCTGTAATTTTTTACGAAGCTCCGCGCCGCCATCAATATAAAGCGGATACATAAACGCCCCTTCGGGAACGGTCAAATCCAATTTATTCATATTACAAAAGGCACCGTGCAAAATCCTGAAATTTTCGGTCCTTCTCCGCTTAACGTCCTCATATTGAATAGCTCGTAATAAATTATCCGTTAGCTTTGACATTCTTTTAATAGGCGCGCTTTCAAACAAATCATTATTTAAAACGTACTCGGAATAGAATTCCGACGCCGTACGCTCAAAGCGTCCAAGCAAAAACCGCATTCGATCAAAGGATTCATCGGTTTCCAATTCATAATTCAAGCTCACGTCGGTATACAAAAAAGCACCGTCTGCCACTCCAAAGAACTTTCGGCACGTATATATCGTATCCACTCCAAGAAGAGGAGCTTGAAAATATGCCTGTACGTTGTCTACAATAACTCTTTGATATTTGTCTGCGAATTCGCCCAAAAGCTCATTTGAAATTTGACCGTAAAAATTAACAATATATAAATATTCATCCGGTTCAAGCAATACATCAACAGGCAAAAAGTCTTTATTGATCGAATAATACTTGACCTGAACCCCTTCTCTTTCACAAACCTTTTGAACCGAATCGCACAAAAATTTCGGAATCAAAATTCTTTTGATTTTCCTCGCTTTTATTAAATATGCAAGCGCATTTCGAGCACAGTTCAAAGCAATAGCGCCATCGTGAAGCAAAGGAAGACTATATCTGTCTAACTCTATATATCCGCCAAACTCTTGCATATACAGCCTCATTTCAAGATGACACGAACGTAATTGCCCTGATCAAGCAACACCTCGTTCAGTCTCTCCTGCGTATCAAATCTCAAGACCAAGGTTCCTATAGCCTCGTTTGCTCCCGAAAATCCGCCTACGGCATCACCCGACTCTATCCAAAGGTCTCTTTCAACGATATTATCGGCTATTTCCTCGGATATCCAAAGGCTATCAAAAACTCCGCTCTTCTCACTGTGAAGGATTATCTCTGCCCAGCATCCGTTGTAATCCTTTTGTTCAACTCCGACTATTTCATCGCCGACCGCGGCGCGAACAGAATTCGTAATCAGATCAACCCCCGTTGCGTAACGAAGCATCTCGGAAAGGCGGTTCCCGC
The DNA here is from genome assembly GCA_017411785.1 of Clostridia bacterium. Classification (GTDB taxonomy): domain Bacteria; phylum Bacillota; class Clostridia; order Oscillospirales; family CAG-272; genus HGM12713. Next base: position 10,401 of record JAFQPL010000035.1, on the reverse strand, counting down.
CTCCGCGCGGCGAGCATTCCATAATGTAAGCCTTACCGTTGGTACACTCCCTGACCTCTATATTATATACCGAGGTCTTCATATCAAGCAGCTTAAGCAGCCTCTGTATCTCTGCCGTAAGCTCCTTCTGATGCTCGTCGGAAATAGTGGCGGGCCAGCTATACGCCGAGGGAGTATAAGGATTTTCGCAGGACGCGTCAAAGCGTTGAGCCGAGAAGGATACGAACTTAAGCTCACCGTCAACCGAGAAGCTATCGGTATCCGACGAATGTCCTACCTTTTCAAGAAAATCCTCTATAATAAATTCATTACTGTGCGAAAATTTCAAAGCATACTCTATGCTCTCTCTGAGCTTTTCGGGCTCATCAACACGCGTAACTCCCTTACTTCCCGCAGAATCGGTAGGCTTGACTATAACAGGCCAATTAAAATAATCAACGTCCTCAATTGCCTCATCTATTGAGGTATATCCTTTTGCGTTTGGAACGTTAAAGCCGTTTTCTGCCAAAAATTTACGGAAAAGCCCCTTGTTCTGCAATATGCTGACCGATTTATATGATCCGCTATGCGGCAATCCGAGCTTTTCTGCCACGTAAGCGGCGGTTGCAACACCCGGGTCGCAGGCAAAGGACATAATTCCGTCAACCTTCAGCTCGGCAGCCGCCTTTAATACCGCATCCTTATCAATAATGCTTACGTTACAATATTCATCGGAATATTTATGAGCAATATTATCGGGCAGATAATCGCAGGTGATAACGTAATAGCCCAAATTATGCGCCGCCTCTATAATTGGTAATATATATCTGGAGCCGCCGAGAAGCAATATTTTTTTCATAAAGCTTACCTTTCGTCAATAATCAGTATTTGGTGGAAAATTTCATTCCGAACTTAGACAAAAACTTCTTAATATAATATCTGAACTTGATCGGAACTCGGTTTCCGATAACATATTTACATTTTTGTACGATATTCCTTTTCTTCGGCAGAGTCTTCAAGGTCGTAGCCGAAAGATCGTATCCCATTTTTTCAAGCTCGCGCTTAGCCGAGGGGATCCACTGGCTCTTATCGATACAGTGAAGAATATGCAGAATATTACGGTCATCGGTCGCCGCATTCGCCAAATACTTTTCGGTCGCATTAAAGGAATCCTCAAGATAGCCGTTTTCCTCGCAGTACGCGTCCGCATATTTTTTACTGTTTCTTTCTATCAGATCGATACGGTAGATAGACGTAGCTCCGCTTCTTCCGTACGGCTCTTTTGCGGGAATATGATAAAAATGCTCGTATCCCTCAAACTTATCCTTTTTCTTCTTCTTAAAGAAAGAAGGATTCATTCTGTAATACTCGATATCGTTTTCATCCATAAAATCGAGGATCTTCTCTATTTCACGGGTATCTATCTTACCCGTAAACATTCTGTCCTCCTCCATTATAAGGTAATATTTAGCCTTGACCATATTTATAGCCTCGGTCCTTCTTACCCTATAACGCTTCTCATCTCCGCAATTTTTCAAATAAAAATTCGGCAAAGTGCTTTCGTATTGAAAAAACATATTGGTTACGACCACCGGATACGGACAGTCAGGCCAATTTTTTTCAAAGAGATCCATAAAAATATCAAAAGCGTCCTTGTACGGATCGTACGCGGGAAGAATTATCGAAAATCTGCAATCATATTTATTTTCTGACATAACGTTTCTCCTTATACTGTAAAATGATCATACTGTATAAATCTTAAGTCTGCAAAATCAGCTCTTCGCTTTTTTCTTGGACAAGATCGGATTTATTCCCAAAATCCAAGTTAATATCATATAAACCGCAACTCCCGCTGCAGCGATCACTATCAAAGATATCAAATCCGAAACCTTCCAAAAATAGTCTATAGCGAAACAAGCGGCAAACATTATTCCCGCCGAAACGAGATACATAATAACGGTTTTTATACTTGGTAAAAAGGATTGCTTCAGCACCTTTCTCAAGGATATTATCAAAAGCACGCAGATAACCGCCGTTGATAAGCTCGTTGCCAGCGCCAATCCCTTTATTCCCCAAAGATAACCAAATAAGAAATTAGCTCCTATATTGATTACAATTCCTATAACGGTATTTATCATAGGCTGCTTAGTCATTCGCAAGGAATAAAAGGCGTTGCTTATGACCTGCCTTATTCCGTAAGCAACGATACCTAAACTGTATAATATCAAAACGCCCGACAGCAGTCTTGCGTCATCCGCGTTAAAGCTTCCGTGACGGAAGCAAACGTTGACCAACTCGTCGGAAACAACAAAAACCCCCGCCGTTAAAGGAATCATCATAAACAGCAAAAACTCCAGAGCCTTTTTAACCTGCTTGGAGACCGCCTCATTGTCTTTTGACGCCGCAGCCTCTGCTATACTTGGATAATAAACCGTAGAAACAGACTGCGCAAAAACTCCAACCAAAAGATTAAACAGGCTCGTTCCGTAGGAAATGACTGTAATTCCGCCAACCAAAAGCACAGAGGCAAGCGTTCTGTCTATCAAGGTATTTATCTCTGTCGCCGCCACTCCCAGAATAACAGGCGGGAGCAACATAAGAGACTGTCGGATATCCTTATCCTTTGCCCAACGAAAGCTCGGAACAAATCCGTATCCGCATCTTTTAGCGCTTATCAGCAAATAGATCATCTGAAGAACTATAGCCAAAACGCTGACGTAGGAAATTGCATACAAATCGAATTCCGCTCCAACCCATATAGCGCAGATCAAGCCGAGATTATACGGTATAACGCTTACCGCCGTTGAAAAGAATTTCTTCTCGGCATTCAAAAACGCGGTAAGAACGTAGACGAAGGCGGAAATAACCAACGAGCTTACGCTTATTCGCGTAAATATTTCAGCCAATCGCATCGTTTGAGCATCAAATCCCATCGCAAAGATGCGAACTATGCCCCGCGTAAAAATGAGAACGATAAGAGTAAGCGCTGCCGAAACGCAAAGCACCATTGACAAAAACTTGTCCACAAACTTTAACGCTTGCTCACGGTTTTCTGCTTTTTTTGCAAGATAGATAGGAACAAAGCAGGTAGTGATTCCTGTTCCGACAAGCTGAAAAAGCGTTCCCGGAATAGTCTGCGATATCAAATACGCGTCGGATATCTCACTTACCCCAAAAAAATACGCTAAAACCAATTCCTTAACAAAACCCAAAAATTTACTCGTAAGGGTAATTGCCATAACGCCCAAAATCGAAAACTTTGCGCTCTTGATAAGTTTTTCCTTCATGCTCTATCTCCTATTAAGCTCCGCTACCGTAACAAATACGGCAAACGCCGCAAAAGCGGCAACGTAACTCGTATATATCCACGGTGAAATAATAAGAGATCCGTACAACACGAAGAAAAAGCTTGCTGTAAGCAAGGCCGTGCTTATAAAACTTCTCTTTTTTCTTATCACGTTTTTGATAAAATGATTTGAAATCAAACCGACAGCAAACCAGAATATCAAGCCTCCGAAAATACCGAAATCCTGAATTATTCCTCGGTTTGCGGTGAAAACGTTGGAATTTCCCATAAAGCCGTATACACCCTGCTCTCTTACGGCAAAGCCTAACATACGGGGAATGAGCATAAAGGTATTTGCGCCAAAATCATACACGCCAAGCTCTACCGTTTCGAGCCAAAGCGGAAAAGCCTCAACGTGACCGAAGGCATACACCAAAATCTTTTTGTTTATAACGGCTCTCGTCTCAGCGCTCAGATCTCCGACTCTGAGGCACATCGAAATATACAAAAGAACGATCACCGCGAAGAACGCCAATAACGCGCCGATTACCCAACGCGCCCTAAGCTTGATCCTGCCGCGCTTAGTTTTGATTAATGACACCAAAAAAGCGCTTCCCCAAAGCATACACGCAGCTATAAATGTAGATTTTCCGTTGAAAAACGCCATCGAGAGCAGCGCGGGACACAACGACAAAAGCGTAATGACCTTACTTAGCTTTCCATCGGAAAAATTAAACATATATCCTCCGCACAACGGTGCGAAATAATAAAATATAACGAACAGCTGCGAATCAAGCGAAGGGGTCGAATTCCCCTCATATCTGTCAACCGCGGCATTATGATTTATCTGTCCAAGCTGAGAAATATCAAGAAGACTGCTTAAAGATATTCCTCTTTGCACCAAGGAAAGCATAATTCCCGCAAAGGCTATGAAAATTATTAAAACCAACAGTATCCACGGGGTTTTTTTATAGCGGATCGCCGGAGCCGTATCGTTGCTGTCAGCGTCGGGGACAGCGGGAAGCGGAGCAGACTTAACAAAAGAAAAAGATATCTTCTGTCCAAGCATACAAGCAAGGCAGGAAAGCAGCCACCAAATTATTCCCCAAAGCTTATATTCCACACCTCCGCCAAAAAGGAAGACCGCGCCGCCAATATACGCTACACTGGCAACGGTATATACTCCCGCAGGAGAATACCAACGGATCTTTAGGACCTTGGCTGCAAAGAATACAGCTCCTATGATCGCAAGCAAAAATAGTTTATCTAATATACTCATTTTTTCGTTTTTTCCAAAAGATCATAATATTTTGCTACTGATTTTTCCATCTCGGCATTGATCTTGTGCTTATAGAAGGCTGATGAGCCGTCCTCCATATGTCTGACACTGACTCTGCTCGTATAATAAAGCGGAATTCCCATGCGCTTCAGCTTATGACCGAGAAAATTCTCCTCGCAATAAAGAAAGATATCATCCTCAAAGGGTCTTCCCAAAAGCTCCAGCGCCTTTTCGTTAAAAACTATAAAGCATCCGTGAGCCGCATATATCTTTCTGTACGTGCCCTTCACGTAAAACAAATTAAATAAAACCCTGTGTATTTTTGCCTTGACCATTACCGAATATTTAAATATTTTCAGAAAATGATTCTTTGCCCAACGCGCAAACAAAAAGGTCTTTCGATACTGAAAGATATAAAACGGATTTTGTTTTTTTCCTGTTTTTGTTATTACCTCGGGAGCAAATACACAAGCCCTGTCCTCAATGTTCAAATCAAATTTCTTAACGAGAATATCGGCGTTAGTTATCGCCAAATATTTAAACTCATAGTTCTTACGGGCATATTCAATACCCTCGTTTAATGAATGACCGTACCCCTTGTTTGGCAAATCAAGAAAGTCGCAGCCGCGCTCCTCAGAGTGCTTTCTTATAACGTCACGGGTCTCCTCCGAGCAAAAGCTGTTAGCCACAATAATAGCCGACTTAGCATTTAATTCATTAACACTGTCAATAAAATTCAACAGATCCTCGTGAGATCCGTAAGTACAGACTACAAAAACCAAATCCACCTGTCGCATACTCTATAATACTCCTCGCACAACGTTTATTCTAAAAAACGCTTGCCGCTTCGATATTCCTTTAAATATAATTCAAAAAGCAGATCACCCACAGGTATCTGTCAAAAAACGGCAACACTTTTTTACAATCGGATATCAAGTTACAACTATACTATTATAGAGTATATTATACCATAAAAACTTTGTTTAGTCAATAGTCTGCTAAAAAATAGCAAAACCCCTAAAATCCGTCAAGCAAAGTGCAAATACAATTGCTTTTATTACAAAAGCAGAGCGCGAGCCTATGCGCAATATCCTTAATGACATATCGGCAAAATCTCCTCCGCAGACACAAAATCAGCACCTGCAAAAAAAAGGACAAAGAGCTATTAAAAGCTCCTCGTCCTTTTTCTATTGATTGGTAACGCTTTTTATATTATTATTCCTCGCTCGGAGTGGCATCGCTCTCAAGCTCGCCCTCCTCGTAACGAAGCGGGATTCCGTATTCTCTTTCGTATATTTCCTTCCAGACTCGGAAATTCTCCTCCGCCATCATCTCGGCGTTTATTCTCGTTCTGACGTTCTCCTCAGGGTATATCGGCTTTGATACGTGTATCGTATATTCTTGTACGGGGAATCCGTCCTCGCCTATTATCTTGGTATCCTTCATCGTAATGAAGCAAGGAAGCACGGGAAGCTTATTCTTTGCCGCAAGGTAAAATCCTCCGGGCTTTACGGGCTTTGGCTTTCTGTAGTTCCACCACATACTCTGTTCGGGATATACAAGCACAAAATTGCCCTGCTTGAGAAGGGTGTCCGTCGCCTTTGTAAACTCCTTCATCGCGCTCGGATTTGAGGAAAGCGGAAGCGTATGGCAGTGCCTCATAAGATATCCGAAGAATCCCGGGAACGAGGTATAATTTCCCTCTCTGATTATTCTGTAAAACTTTCTCTTTTTGTGTCCCGAATTCTCATACGCAAGCTGAATGGCAAAGCTATCAAATGCGTTGAAATGATTGCAGGTAACTATTGCTCCGCTGTCAAGATTTGCGAAGTTCTCGATCCCGATTATATCCTTAACTATAAGCTGCTTGTTTTCAATTATACTGTTAAGGTATCTTCTCGCCATCGAATAAGCAAACTTTGACTGTATCTTGCTTGAGAGCTTCTTTCCGAGATAATCGACCTCTCCGGGCTGTATCTCGCGTCCTGGAGGATCGTCCTCAACGTCCTCGTCAAAGCGTCCCTCTCGCTCAAACTGCGCTATCTTCTCAAGTATCTTAACTCTGTCAGATGCTCTTTCCTCAGATATTCTCGCCATATAGTTATCCTCTCGCATCGTTTCATTTCTCGCAAGCTCGGCAAGCTTATCCGCGGAAAGCAGATCCTTTGCTCTCTGCTCATCGGTATAACTGTCAAGTATCGCCCTTATCTCACCGTAGACCTCGGTCTGCTCGGCGTATTTCCAGAAGATGTCTCCGTGTCGGCAGTCCTCGTAGTGCCACGGCTTTGAGACCATTATATAGTGAATAATATTTGCCTCCTCGATAGGATAAAGCAGCTCGCCGAACATCTCGGTGTTCCAGGTCTGCGGCAGCCACAAAACGTGGTCACGGCAGATTATGTTGAGGTAATCCTCATCCTGCGTAACTCTGAAATCGTATATTCCAAGCAGTCTTACAAAATCGTCAAGAACCTTCTTCTCCCTGAACTTACGGCAGTTCAAAAGCAGGATACCTGCGTTAAAATAAGCGTTTCTGTCGATTCCGAGGCATTTTTCCACGTAAGTTCCGTAAACGTCTGCCTGAACCATTGCCTGCTCGTGACACGCCGCAACGTCGTATTCGCTTACGTCGTATGCGTAAAGCTCGGAAATATCTCCCGTAACAACGGTATCGCTGTCGATATATATAGCCTTGTCAAGCTCGGGATACATATCGGCTATAAACATGCGGTAATATGTGGTATTTGAATAATAATCGCGAAGCGGAAGCCTTTCACAAAGCTCGGTGAGATATCCACTCACGTTATCAAAGGATATCTCAAAGCATTCGTCAGCCATCTTAAGCATTCTCGCCTGAGTTTCATCCTTTATATTCGTATGCAAAACGTGAACGTGATATTTTACGTTACGCGAAGCATTTTGCTGCATTGAATAGAGCGATACTATCGTAAACTTTACAAAGTTATCGTCGCATGCATAAAAAACATGAATTTTACCCGTATCTAACATTATAAATCTCTCCTGTACTCTTCCATAAGATTTAGATATTCGTCAAGTATATCGTCAAACTGTCTGTATTTAAAGACCTTGCGTACCTTTTCAACGTGCCACTGCTTTATATTTTCGGTGTGCGGATAAGGCAACCAGAAAAGCCTCTTTGAAAAGTGGCGCACAACGGTATGCTTATGCAAAAATTTCTGATCGTTGAACTTTTGCGCAAGCATCTTTTTTTTGGTTGTTGAGCGGATTATCGCGCTTTGATCGGCAAAGGTGAGCTTCTTTTTTCTTATAAGATCTCTCGCCTTAGCAAGCAAGCCCGTCTCTCTCATCATTTTCAAATTCCAGAGCATAACGCCCGCGTTTACGTAATTTGGCTTTATAAGATATTTTCCGTAATGATCGCGCGCCGCCGCATATTCAACGTCACTTACGTCAACACTGTATAATAAGCTTATATCGCGGTTGAACATAATATCGATATCAAGATAAAGAATTTTATCGGGCAAGCCCTCAACTCTGTCGGCAAGAAGCCTTATAAGAGTATAAGGCGAGCAATACGCGCTCTCATTCGGCGAGCCCGCAAATTCCTCATTGTAAAGCTCGGTTACGTCTATGCACTTTACAGTGTTTTCGGGATTATATCCTTTTATTACCTTGTCAAAAAACTCTATTTGGCGGCTTGATATCGGCAGATATTCGGGCTTTATATGGCTTACGTCCATAGTAAGCATATAAAAGCGCAAGGGCTCGGAGAGCGTGCTGCGCTTCATTATCGAAAGTGCGCAGGTGAGCGCGCCGTCGAAAACCTTATCGTTTCCGCAAAACATTATATTTATCATTACTGATCTTCCTCTTTTTTATCTTTTTCATCGGCGGGAATATACTTTATCCATTCAACGTCAGAGCGCTCTGCTCTCTTACACATAGCGGAATAGACCTCATCGCGCAACGCCCCTCTCTGCTTGCGCGCGGGAAGCTCCGCGTCGGGATAAAAGGGACCGTCTACATAAGTTACTATCTGCGGATGCTTTCTCCTTCCCTTTTTCTGATATGTGTTTGTAAAGCAAAACGTCGGCACTCCGTGCTTGACGGGATAGGAAAATGACGCGTCGCCAAAAGGCCTTATTTTAGTATAATACGGCCATATATGAGCCTCGGGGTAGATAAATACCGCCGCGCCCTGATTTATTCTTTTTTCCACCGTTGCCGAGAAATTTCTCGCAGCCGCCATATCGTCGGGCAACGGAAGCCCCCCCATATAAGGCGTTATCCTGCCGAGATAAGGCATTGAAACATTGTTTGCGTGAACTATTATATAGGCTTTTTTCGGAAAGCAAACAAAGGTTGGTATCAAAGGGTCTCCAAGTATCTGCGTATGGTTTCCGTAAATAAAGCAACCCGTTTTCTTTGCTTCCTTCAACTTCTCTCGCCCCACTATCCTGTGGCGGTACTTGATCTTTGTATAAAAAAACGCTATCGGTGTTGCAACTATTCTGTACCAAAAAAACGAAAGCGCTCTGTTTCTTTGATATTTCCAGCTTCCGTCTATTTTTTTCGCTTCGATCTGAGCCGTAGAAAACTCATCGTTAAGCTCATCCTTATAAAAAATGACCTCCGGTTCGGAGCTTTTTCTTTTACGATCTGCCATTTTTTCCTCCGACCTGTTTGATATTTTTTCAAATGTAGTATTCGATACTATATTACCACAAAAGGTATTCTCTGTCAATAGAAAAAAACACTTTTTTTAAATTTCTGAATAAAAACTCTCTTTGCCGTCAAAAATAAGAATACGCAAAATAACCAACAAATAATACAAAGGAGTCAAAAAATGGCATCATCATTTAATAACAAGCAAAGCTTTGGCGAAAAAATGAAAGACGAAAAAACTCGCCGTTCTTATATACTCACCGCCGTTGCATTGGGACTTGCGCTCGTAATCATAACCGTTACGGCAATAATCGCTAATCGCTCGAAGGATCCCGCCGAGCCCGTTATCAAGGAGACCGAAAAATCAACTGTCGAGCTTGACGAAACAGAAAAATCGACAGAGACCGAGGAGCAAAAGGAAACCGAAAAGCAAACTCAAAAGCCCTCGGGCAATTCCTCAAGCGCAAGCTCGGGTCTTCCCTCGTTTACCCTCCCCGTGAGCGGTACTCTTACAAGCAAGCACGACCCCGAGCTTCAGGTTTTCTCTCCTACTATGAATGATTACAGAGTACACCTCGGAATTGACATTCAGACCGCGGAAAACGCTCCCGTTTACGCCTCCGCCGACGGTAAGATCTCAAAGATCTGGGTCGATACTCTTATGGGCTATTGCCTCGCCGTAGAGCATTCGGGCGACTGCGTTACTATCTATAAAAATCTCGGCGCAACTCTCCCCGAAGGCATTGCCGAGGGCGTTTCCGTCCGCTCGGGCCAGCTTATAGCAACCGTCGGTAACAGCGCTATGGTAGAGGTTGCCGATGAACCCCATCTCCACTTTGAAATGACAGTAGCCGACCTCGCCGTCGACCCCCTTGAGTATTTCGACGAAAACACTCTTAAGGCTATTACAAAGAGTTAAAGTTAGTTTGTGTCAAGAGTTTTTGCTACCTTTTTGAAAAAAGGTAGCGCCAAAAACTTTCTTGCAGAAAGGTTGTTGGGGGGGTCAAAAAAAGTACGCTCGACCGAGATGTGTTCTCGGTTGAGCGTTTTTATTAGTTAGTTTGTGTTAAGGGTTTTTGCTACCTTTTTGAAAAAAGGTAGCACCAAAAACTTTTCTTGCAAAAAGTTTTAGGGCTATTTTTCAAAAAACTTCGCTCGACCTTTATTAGTTCTATGCCGAAGGCGTTATTCCGACAACATATTTATACTG